>NZ_JAIBES010000031.1 GCF_019459305.1 Sphingopyxis sp.
TCAAAGGTCACCGCGTGGAACGGCTGGGTGCCGATCATCGTCGCCATCGCGTCGGTCAGCTGGATCTCGCCGCCCGCACCCTTCTCCTGCCCTTCGAGCACGCGCATCACTTCGGGCTGGAGGATATAGCGGCCCGAGATGATCAGGTTCGACGGCGCATCGGCAACCGAGGGCTTCTCGACCAGCCCCGTGACTTCGGTCAGCGAGCCGTCGCGCGCGCCGGGCGCAATCACGCCATAGGAGGACACCTGGTCGCGCGGCACTTCGAGCACCGAGATCAGATTGCCGCCGACCTGGTTGTAGGCATCGACCATCTGCTTCATGCAGCCGGGCGATCCGTGCATGAACTCGTCGGGCAGGAAGATCGCAAAGGGTTCGTCACCGACGATCGCGCGCGCACACCAGATCGCGTGGCCGAGGCCCAGCGGCTCCTGCTGGCGGACATAGGCGCAGTTGCCAGGGCCAAGCCGTGTCGGCTCGAGCACCGACAGATCCTTGCCGCGTTCGGACATCGTCTTTTCCAGCTCGAACGCGATGTCGAAATGATCCTCGATCGCGCTCTTGCCGCGGCCGGTGACAAAGATCATCTGCTCGATCCCCGCCTCGCGCGCCTCGTCGACAGCGTACTGGATCAGCGGGCGATCGACGATCGGCAGCATCTCCTTCGGGATCGCCTTGGTCGCCGGCAAAAAGCGGGTGCCGAGACCGGCGACGGGAAAGACGGCTTTGCGGATCGGTTTCATGGGCGGGGGCATAGCCGCGATGAGCGCACAAGAAAAGCGGCGCGGCTGAGTTGATTCATCGGGTCTATTACGGTGTCACGATCACCACGACCCGGCGATTGTCCTGGCGGCCTGCTTCGGTGTCGTTGCTGGACATCGGCACGGCTTCGCCGCGGCCGATTATCTGGTCGGGGGTGAGCTGCATCCCACCCGCTTGCATAGGCGCGGCGACGGCCTGCGCGCGCGCCTCAGACAGCGTGAGGTTATAGACGGCGGTTCCCGTTGAATCGGTATGGCCTTCGACGCGCGCAGTCGTGATGCCGACCGAGACAAGTTTGCTCGCGATGTCGGTGATCCGCGCCTGTTGCTCGGCCGGAACGCTGCTTTCATTGGTCGAAAACAGCAGCCGTTCGGGCATGCTCAGTGCCCAGCCGGGGCCATCTTCGACAAAGCCTTCGGCCTTCAGGACGGCGACTTGTTCGGCGGTGAATCCCCTCTGCTGCGGCACGCTCTGGCAGGCGGCGAGCAGCGACGCGCAGACGATAAGAAGCAGGCTTCTGATGGGGTGGGGGACAGGCTGTGTCACGGCGATACTCCGATGGTCATACGCGGGAACGGTTGCTCAATTTGTCGGCGTACATGGCGGCGTCGGCGGCGGTGAGCAGCGCTGTCGCATCGCTTCCGTCGTCGGGATAAACGGCGCCGCCAACGCTGACCGACGCACGATAGGTTTCGCCGCCGGGCAGCACGACGGGTTGCGCCACGCAGGCCCGGATTTGCTGCGCCAGATCGCCGGGGACGGTGTCGGGGTCGAGCGGATCGACGATGACGATGAATTCGTCGCCGCCGATGCGCGCCGCGAAGTCGCTTTTGCGCAGCGTGTCCTTGATGCATGCCGACAGCGCGACCAGCACCGCGTCGCCCGCAGCGTGACCGAAACTGTCGTTCGCCACCTTGAAATTGTCCGCGTCGATAAACAGCAGGGCAAAGCGCTGGCCGCGTGCGTCGGCGGCGGCGATGCGCTGTGCGAGCTGCTCGTCAAAGGCATCGCGGTTCGGCATGGCGGTCAGCGTATCGTGCGAGGCGCGGTGAGCCAGCAGCGCTCGCTCGCTTTCCATGTTTCCTTGCCAGCCCTGCAATTCGTCGAGCAACGCATTGATGTCGCCGCCCAGCCGGTCGAGCTCGGCAATCCCCAAAGGTTTGACGCGCTTGTCGAACCGGCGATGCAGGCGGACGTCATGCGCGACGGTGGCAATCTCGTTGAGTGGCTTGACCAGCTCATATTCGAACCGCCGCGCCAGAAAGATCGTGCCGAGCGCGGTGATGAGCAGGCAACCGAGTCCGGCGAGAAACCCGATGCGGACATAGTCGATCAACGTCGAGCTATCGCCCCACACCTCGATCGTGCCGATCCCGGATCCGTTGCGCTGAATGGTCACCGCGAAGGGGCGCGGGAAAAACATGCGGGTCAGCAGTGGGGCGGGGTCGGCCATCGGCGAGGTCCATTGGGTGAGCTTCTGGCCGCGATCATTGAGCACGCGCAGCCGGGCGATCCCGGGAATGCGGGTCAGCGGCTCCAACCCTTCGCGCGCCGCCTGCGGGTCATTGAACACTAGCGCGGGTTCGACGCCATAGGCGCCGAGTTGCGCGGCCAGTTCCATATTGCGATCGGCATAACCGCGAAGCGCCGACACGCCGGCGAGCAAAATGGTCAGGCCCGACAGCGCGACCGCGAACAGGGTGATGCCGAAATGAAAGCGCGACAGAAGCTTTTGCAGCGTCGTGCGCGCGCCGATCCGTTCGGTGGTCTGGCCCGTCATGTGGGGCCTCCGGCGCTGCGGCCGATGCTCAGCACCCGCGGGTCGATCCGCAGCGGACCGCGCCCGATGGCGTCGAGATTGACCGAAAAGCTGAGGCTCGCCGCGCGATTGCTCAGGCAGAACATGGCGCCATAGATACACGCCGCATCGTCGTCGGTGATCGTCAGGATCGGACGGCCGCGAACCCACGCGATCAGTTGCCGCCGGTCGGCCATCGCCATGCGACCGAGGAACAGGATGTCGCAGTCGGAGCGGCCAGTCACCGTAGCTGCGTTCAACCGGCGCACCAGCACCGATGTGGCGCCGGGGCCGTCGGGTGCCATGCGATTGGTCAGCCGCGGAGTGCCGATCACGCACATCACGCGCGTTGCATCGGGCGATCCGTCGGGCCAGCGCGCATAGCTGACGATGCCGCCGACCATCCGGTTGACCGCGCGCGCCATGCCGTCGTCGCTGTCTTCAACAATCGTCTGGCTTGCGGCCTGAGCCGACATCTGGGGCGTCGTCAGCGACGCGCCAATCAGAAACAGCGATGCCAGCACTTTGCAGCGACCCCCCACCTGCGCCTGACGTTAGCTTGCTCCAGCGCGGGGGCGTCCGCTAGTCAAAAGGATTGGAAAGTCAATGAAAAGTGACGTCATGCGGCCATTTGGCAAACGTCGACCCGACCCGAAGGGCGAGCCATCACACTCTACTTCGCCGGGATGACGACCCGATAACTCAGGTGCGCAACCGGTCGGCAAATCCCTTGCGCAGTTTCGCCAGCTTTGGCGGAATAACCGCCATGCAGTACGGATTGCGCTGGCCTTCGCCGTCCCAATAGGATTGGTGATAATCCTCGGCCGGGTACCAGTCGGACACCGGCTCGATCGTGGTGACGACCGGCGTCGGCCAGTCGCCCTCGGCCCGTTCGATGCCCGCCCGTGCCGCGTCGCCCTGCGCGGCGTTGAGCGGGAACAGTGCGCTGCGATATTGGGTGCCGACGTCGTTACCCTGGCGGTTGAGCGTCGTCGGGTCATGGGTGGCAAAATGGACGTCGAGCAGGTCGTCATAGCTGATGACCGCTGGATCGAAGGTGATGCGGATCGCCTCAGCATGGCCGGTTTCGCCGCCGCACACCTGCTTGTAGGTCGGATCGGCGACATGGCCGCCGATATAACCGCTTTCGACTGTCTCGACGCCGGCGAGCGATTGGAACACCGCTTCGGTACACCAGAAGCAGCCTCCGGCAAAAATGGCGGTTTCTTGGGTCATGGCGTCGATCCTTGGACTGGAGAAGCAGGTGCCCCCAAAATAGGAGGAGCGCGGCGCTATTCCAAGGGCGCCGGAGCGTCGATCAGCGGTGGGTGCAGCGGCTGGCCCGCTGCGCGCGCCGCAGCGATCAGCGCGGCTTCGGCTTCGAGCGCAGCGACACGGTCGCGCCAACCCGGATGGGATGCCGCCTGAAACATCGGGCGGCCCTTGCGCTGACCGAACTTCTGCCAGAAACGGGCGGCGGCGCCGGGATCATAGTCGGCCCCCGCAAGCAGCCACACCGACAGCCGGTCGGCCTCGACCTCGGTCTGCTTGAACAGCCGCGCGCTGCGCCCAAACTGTTTACCCAACCCGCGATCGACCCCCACAGCATCAAGGCGCGCCCGGTGGCGCAGGATATTGTGCGCCAGCTCGTGCGCGATTGCCGCGGCCAACTCATCATCGTCCTGCGCAAATTGGGCCAACCCCTGATTCACCAGCACCATCCGCCCATCGGCGACGGCCCCCGCTTTCTCGCTCGCCTCGACGCGAAAATCGCTGACGCAGCCAGCGATGGGGGTGAGGGTCAGCGCGCGCGCATCGCCGGTGTCGAGCCTGAGCGGAGCAGTGTGCGGGAGCGCCGCGAGCGATGTCTCAATTGCGGTAATCCGCGCAAAAGGATGAGCATCCGCCCCATCGGGCACGGCGCCGCCTTGCATCCCGATGACAGCGACGCCGACGCGCATCCCGACCGTAGCTGCAGGCGAGGTCGGCGCAATCGCCGCAATAAACGGGTCGTCGCGGTCCACCGCGCCATAGGCGGCGAGTGCTTCGGGCCGTCGTTCCGCATCATAAAGGCGCGGGTCGCCCCAGATCCAGCCGAACTGCGGCTGCTGCACCGGGCACCATGCGGCATTGGCGGTGGTCAGGCGAAATCCGATCGCCGCAACGCGTGCCTCCAGCGCCGCAAACGACACATAGGGCGACCGATCGGGGGGCGTCGCGGCACCCGCTGGCACGGCGACCAGCAGCGACAGAGCGACAACAAGGGCGGAAGCAGAATGCAGCATCGGTCCCGCTTATCAACGCGCGCCTGTCGCGGCCATGAATTTCCTATTGTTCGCATTTGCCCAGCGCTTGCCTATCGACGGCCAAGCGGCGATAGGGCGGAGCGATGACGCACGCCTCAACCTTGTCCTCGCCCGCCGCCCACCAACCCCGCCCCGCCGCGCTTGCGCGCTGGCTGTGGGCAGTCGCTTTGTTGGTGGTCATCGTGGTCGGGGTCGGCGGGATCACGCGTCTGACCGAATCAGGGCTGTCGATTACGGAATGGCGGCCGGTCTCGGGCGTGCTGCCGCCGCTCAACGAGGCCGACTGGATCGCGGAATTCGAGAAATACAAGCAGATCCCCGAATATAAAGAGATCAACCTCGGCATGACGCTGGCGGGGTTCAAGGCGATCTTTTTCTGGGAATGGCTGCACCGCATCCTGGGGCGCGTGGTCGGCATGGCGATGGTCGTGCCGCTGGCCTGGTACGCTTGGCGCCGCGCGATCCCGGCGGGTTATGGCGTGCGCCTGTTCGCGCTGACGTCGATCGTCGGACTACAAGGCGCGCTCGGGTGGTGGATGGTCGCGTCGGGACTGGAGTATCGCACCGATGTCAGCCATTTCCGTCTTGCAGCGCATTTGTTAACCGCATTGTTCTTGCTTGCGGGTCTGGTCTGGACCGCGCGCGACCTTGATGCGCTGGCACGGGATCCGGGCGCGCGGCCCGCGCGGCTCACCGGGGGTGGCATCGCGGTCATCGCCATCCTGTTCATCCAGCTGTTGCTTGGCGCTTGGGTTGCCGGACTGAACGCCGGGTTCGTCGCCAGCAGCTGGCCATTGATGAACGATCATTTCGTCCCCGAAGGCATCGACTTGGCGGGCGGCCCATGGTTGGCGCTGACCAATGATCCCTTCTTGATCCACTTCTTGCATCGCTGGTGGTCGTGGATTGCGGCGCTGGCGCTGTTGCTGCTCGCGCGCAGCGTGTCGCGGTTCGGGGCCAAACGTGAGGCCGGGCTGCTGGTCGCGGTGGTTGCGGTGCAGATGCTGCTGGGGATCTGGACCGTGGTGTCGGGCGTATCGATGTGGGTCGCCGTCGCGCATCAGGTGGTGGGGGCCATCCTCGTTGCTATCGCCGCCGCGTCGCTGCACCGGCTGGGCCGCACCGCCGCATGATGCTGCTCGGCGGTTTCGGCAGCGCGCTGCTGTTGGTCGCTCAGCCCTTGCCCGCGTAAGGCGATGTCCTCGGAACAGGCAGCGGCAGCCGCATCGACTTGGTCGATCCAGACGGCCTGTGGGAAGGGGCGACGGCGCGGATCGAGACGACGGGCGCCAGGGTGACCGCGCCGAGGCCAAACAGCTGGCGCAGATAATTGCCGCACTGCCAGCGGCCGAACCCGACCGGCTGGCGGCCGCTGATGCGCGCGCGCTGGTAGCGGCGGCAAATGATGCGATCGTCGCAGCCGCTGCGGCCGATGGCGCCGGCGTTTCCATGCTGCACGGCGGAACGCTCCGGACGGTCGCGAACGTCGAACAGGATTCGGGGGCCGGCGAGGGCGCCCCGCCGTTCCAGATAGACCATCTGTGCACCGTCGCTACCGCCACCGGGCTGGTGATGCGGGAACGGGGACAGACATGGATTGTCGAGCCCAAAGGCGCGGGACGGACGCGCGTCGAAGAGCGTGTACGGGCGCTCGTGCCTGCTCCGTGAAGCATAGGGTATCATAATACCTGTCAGCAAAGCCGCGATCTGCTTGACTTTCCGCCCGCTTGACGTCATTGGCCCGCTCCGAAGCGCCGCTGCGTCCATCATGGATCAGGCGGCGCGGTTTGTTTCGGGCCTTGGAGCATCGCTCCATCGCCCAGTCCCATCTGTCAAGGAGCGTGCCATGATGAAGGCGCTGACCAAGACGACCGTATCGGCGAACGCTGCCACGGTCGAAAAGAAATGGGTGCTGATCGACGCCGAGGGTCTCGTTGTGGGCCGCGTTGCATCGATCATCGCCAACATCCTGCGCGGCAAGCACAAGCCGTCGTTCACCCCCCACGTCGATTGCGGTGACAATGTCATCGTCATCAACGCGGAGAAGGTGGCGTTCACCGGCAAGAAATTGCAGGACAAGCGTTACTATAAGCACACCGGCTATGCCGGCGGCATCAAGGAAACCAGCCCGGCGAAGATCCTCGAAGGCCGTTTCCCCGAGCGCGTGCTCGAAAAGGCCATCGAACGCATGATCCCGCGTGGCCCGCTCGGCCGGCAGCAGATGCGCAACCTGCGCATTTTCGCCGGCAGCGAACATCCGCATGAAGGGCAGAGCCCCGAAGTGATCGACGTCGCGTCGATGAACCGCAAGAACAAGGTGGGTGCATAATGGCTGACGAACAGACCATGACCGATCTCAAGGATCTCGGCGGCGCCGTTGAAGGCACTGTCGCAGCTCCGGTCTCGACCACGCCGCTGCGTGAGAAGATCGTCGACAAGCAGGGCCGCGCTTATGCGACCGGCCGCCGCAAGGACGCCGTTGCCCGCGTGTGGCTGAAGCCCGGCACGGGCAAGATCACGATCAACGGCCGCGACCAGGAAGTGTATTTTGCACGGCCGACGCTGCGCCTCGTGATCAACCAGCCTTTCGGTCTGACCGATCGCATCGGCAGCTATGACATTGTCGCCACCGTCAAGGGCGGCGGCCTGTCGGGTCAGGCGGGCGCCGTGTTGCACGGTATCTCGCAGGCGCTGACCCGTTTCGAACCCGCGCTGCGCGGCGTGGTGAAGTCGGCCGGCTTCCTGACCCGTGACAGCCGCACCGTCGAGCGTAAGAAGTACGGCAAGGCCAAGGCCCGCCGCAGCTTCCAGTTCTCGAAGCGTTAAACGACTTTCCTCGATCGACGGATCGGGAAACGGGAAGGGCGGTCCAGCGATGGGCCGCCCTTTTTGCATGGCGCGGCGATGGCGGCAGGATGCAACATCCGGGTCGCGGGCGGCGTTGAGGATACTCCAGTATGAAAGGATTATCCCATGGCAAACGCCGAGCCGCTCGCCTCGCACCGCATTCTCATCATGGCCACCGACGGCTTCGAGCAATCCGAACTTGAGGTGCCGCTTGAACGACTCCAGGCGGCCGGTGCAGAGGTCGACATCGCGTCGCTCAAATCGGATGACATTACCGGCTGGGACGGCGATGATTGGGGCGACGACGTCGAGGTCGATCTGAAGATCGCCGACGTCAATATCGCTGATTATGCTGCGCTTGTTCTGCCCGGCGGCCAGATCAACCCCGATTTATTGCGCGTCGATGATGCCGCGGTGGCGCTGATCCGCGACTTCGACCACGCTGGAAAACCAATTGCGGCGATCTGTCATGCTCCGTGGCTCTTGATCGAGGCGGGGCTTGCCAAGAGCAAGCGGCTGACCAGTTACAAGTCCATCCGTATCGACGTGATCAATGCGGGCGCCGAATATGTCGATGAGGCAGTCGTGGTTGACGGCAATATCATCACCAGCCGCTGTCCCGACGACCTGCCCGCCTTTTGCGATGCGATTATCGAGGCTGTGGCTGAGAGCCGGGTCGAGGCCTAGTTACGCAATCGTCAAAGCAAATCCAAACTTCCGAGCGCCAGCGCCTGCCGCGCCGGGCGCTCGGCCATGACCGCGAACATTTCGTCGCCGCGGTCAGTGCGTTCGACATTCATCGACGCAAAAACAGCCATGAAATAGCCGCTGAGCGCCCCGATGCGGTAATCGTCCCACAGCGCCCGCGGGTCGGGAGCAATGCCTCGCGCGCGCAACGCCGCGATCCAATGGTCGAAGGCCGGGCGGTCGGCGGCGGCGCGGTCCAACGGGTCGGCGATGCTGGTGCCGACCAGATAGGCGAGATCGGCGGCGCCGCTGCCGCGCCCCAGCGTCTGCCAGTCGACAAGCCAGCAGGCGTTGCCGTCGGGCGCGAACAGGATGTTGTCGATGCGAAGGTCGCCATGGACGAGCGTCCGTGCAGCGGGCTCGCGCGACAGATAAGCGTCGAGCTGCGCGACGATGCCCGCGCCAACGTCGAGGATTTCGGGCGCCAGGCGGGCGGCATATCGCTCGCGAAATCCCAGATAAAGCTGCGGGAACAGCACCCTGACCAGATCACCATTGTCGCGGGCAAGCCACGGCATTTGCGCGAGGCGCGGATCGTTCCAGAGGTAGGCGTGGAGGCTGGCCGCAGCGTCGATGCACGGCACGAGGCCGTTGAGGCCAAGTCCTGCCAGCTGATCGCCCTGCCGCGCCGGGGCGAGGTCGGAGAGGATGAGGATGAAGCCGACCTCATCGTCGGCAATCTCCGAATGATGGCAGCGCGGCGCCGGAACGCCGCTCGCGGCAGCGAGCTCGCGATACCAGCTGACTTCTTTGACATAAGTGCCAGTGAGCTTTGCGATATTGCGGCTCGCGTCGTCATGGCTCGGGCATTTTGCGACCACGGTCGCGGGGGCTTCGGTGTTGTCCTGCCAGTCGAGCGTAAGGCGATAGCTGTCGCACATTTGCCCGGTGCCAACTTTGGTCGCGGTGAAACCTTTAAGCCTTCCTTGCTGCCCGAGCACCACGCCGAGCCAATCGGCAGACATCGCCTCGGGCGACGTCGGAAAGGTCATGCGGCTGGATCCATCAGCCCGGAGAGGCCAGTAGGTGCGTGCGGGCCGACAAACAATTGTTCGAGCACCCCCACCCCGACATCGGTCCGGTCGCCATCGGTCAGCTCGGCGCTAACCAGTGCCTGGACGTGCATTGCGAGCGGATTGCCCCACTGCCGCTTGGCCTCAGCGAGGCTGTCATGCGCGACTTCCAGCTCACCATGATCGAAGCCGTGGCCCCAGACGGGATGGGTGTACCCGAGCCCGCTCATCGCGAACAATGGTCCGCTGGGGGTGAGGGTCAGACGCGTGCTCCCGTCGAAATCGGCGGTCAATTTGTTCAGGCGCCGCGTTCCCGGCTGCCATTCGGCGGCAAAGGCCGGATCGGCGAAATGGCGTTCAGCGCCCGTGCCGATCACCACCACCGCTCGCCGGTTCCACGGGCTGCCCTCGCCATCGTCGTTGCTGTGAAAGAACAACGAGCGATCGGCGAAATTGCACGGCGTCCACAGCCAGAAGAATTGGTGAAAATTGCCCTGCGGCGGCGGTTGCGGTTCGGCGGCCCCGACGGGGCGGATGCCCCAGCTGCGGTCGCGTGTCCCGGCCCAGTCGGACCCGACATCAACGCGCGCGCCATCGACCGCCAGCCAGCCCGACCAATGGCCGTTCTGGGTCATGCGGGTATAGTCCATGAAGAGGCGGGTGCCGGTGCGGCGCGTGAAGCGCGGTTCCTCGATCGGGAAATGGCGCGCCGTGAAATGCAGCTCGCCGGTGAGCGGGCCGTCGTTGGCGGAGACGGTCAGCGTCAGCCGCTCCAGCGGCTCGTCGATGCGGATCACGATCGGACCGACCGCCAAGTTCAGCCGCTCCCCCCCCGAGCGGCGGCTGGCGCGCAAGTTATACTGCACCCCGTCGATAAGGATGCAAAAGGCAGCATCGACGATCCCGAGCTGCGGATAAAATCCCATCGCGGCGGCAAAGAACACCGATCCGTCGGGCGCATAACCGTTGAAGAAATAGCGGTCGTAAAAATTGCGATCGGTGCCCGCAAAGGCGATCGGCTCGGCGCTCTGGTGCAGCGGGAAATCGTCGCCCTTGGTCAGCATTGTCGTTCCTCATCCCGTTTTTTCTTGCAACCTAACGGGATGGCCAAGGGCGTCAATGGGCGGCGTCAATGCACCGGCGGATCAACCGGCGGGACGGCGTGGATGGGTGCCACCGGTTCGCCGGGGTCGCGCGGCGGCAGGGCGTCGGTAGGAATATCGGTGATCTGCATGTCGGGGGTGGGGACGGCCGCGACATTGCGGACGCGGACTTCGACCTCGCCATCCTTGATCCGCAGTTCGTTGAAGCTGGGCGGGGTCGAACGGATGCGCTGCGACAAGGTACCAGCGCCAATCATGCGGATGAGACCCGCGGTGGTGGGCGCGACCAGGTCGAACGCGTCATGGACGTGGCCGGTCAGCACCGCCGCTACACCGCGCGATGCCAGCGCCTCAAGCGCCCGCGCGCCGCCGCGGGTCAGCGCGCGTCCTTTTGTTCCGGCTTCGACCAGCGGATGATGGGCGGTGACGAGCGCGGTGACCCCGCTCGGCAGCGCGTCGATCGCGGTCAGCGTCTTGGCGAGCGCATCGCGCGTCACCCAGCCTTTCGACCAGTCCAGCCGCCACTGCGCGCGTGCGGTGGTCTTGAGCGGCACCACCGCGACATGGGTAAAATCAAGCTCGCGTTCAACCAGCCGCTCGATTCGCCGGATGCGGCGATAGGGCCAGAAAAAGCGCGCGAACGGGTTGAAATAGGGCAGGTCGTGGTTGCCGACTTCGACCGTGACCGGCACGTCGAGCGCCTCGATCCAATCGCACGCGGCGGCAAATTCATGGCTACGCGCGCGCATCGTCAGGTCGCCGGTGATCAGCACCGCGTCGGGTTGTTCGCGGCGGACGCATTCGCGGAACCAGTCAAGCGCGGCGCGATCCTCCAACCCGAAATGCAGATCGCTGATATGGAACAGCCGCGTCATGCCGTCGCGACGAAATCGACCGCGCTGGTGCCGATCGAAAAGCGGGCCGGCGACGCCATCTCTCCGAGCTCGCCGTCGAACTCGAGACAGATGGTCTCGTCGCTTTCGAGAGCGAGCGTCACGCCGGTTGCGATCGGCTCGCTCGGCCCGTCGCGGAAGTCGCCGCCGAGCCACGCGAGGCCGTGACGCAGCACATCACCGGTGCCTTCGGTCAATATGCCATCGGCGCGGATGCCGGTTGGCGTCGGGGTCAGGATCACTGCCGGATAGGTTTTGCCGTCGGCACCTACGCGGACGCCCGGGGCGTTCATCATCTCGTCGAGCGCCTCGGGCGCGGCGCGGCTTGCCTCGATGATCCCGTCCTGCCGCATCGTCTCGCGCACCTCGGCCCAGCGCGTTGCCGGACCAGCGACGACGGTGATGAAGGCGGTGCCGGTGTCGGACCGGATCGTCGGGATCGCGCTGCGCCGCATTTTGCCTTGCAGCGCATCGGTCAGGATTTCGGGTGCCGACCGGTCGCCGTGCAGCGCCTTCGACAACAGGTTGAGCGTCCCGCCGGGCAACACCAGGATTGCGCCATCCCAACCCGCCGCCTGCGTCGCCGCGGCGTTGATTGTGCCGTCGCCGGTCCATACCAGCAGCAGGTCGATGCGTTGCAGCTTCAATTGGGTCGCATCGGGAATGTCGCCCTCGGGCAAGGCAAAGGTCGCGACCAGCGGCGTCCCGTGGTCGCGGCAGAGCATTTCGATCTGTTCGCGCACAGCCTCGTCGTGGCCGCCGCTCTGGGTGTTGCAGATCAGGGCCGGGCGGGAGAAATGGCTGGTCATTGTCCTGTTCTACGCACGAGCGCGAAAAAGGTGGCGGATATCATCGCGGCTCTTTCGCCATACCGATCGGACCGGGCGGGGCGGCGTCTTGTCGCACCCCGCGCTGCCATGTAGGGCGCAATCATGGCAGCAGAGATTTCCAAGGGACGGCGATTGATCAAATATCTGGTGGTGGCCGTCCTGCTCGTGCTGCTGTTCGGTGGTGCGGCGCGGATGATCGTCGCGGGCGGCGCTAAATCGCTGAATTTTGGCGACCGGTTTCTGGGTGATAGTGACGGCGCGACGTTGCTGGTCGCGGGGCAGCCCTATGGCGAAGGGCCGCGCAACAAACTCAACATCTGGGTACCGACGGGGACCAAGAAGACCGACAAGTTGCCGGTGCTCGTCTTCCACTATGGTGGCGGCTGGTACAGCGGCGCGCGCGACGATTATGGCTTTGCCGGGCGCGCCTTTGCCAAGCAGGGCTTTGTCGTCGTCATCCCCGATTATCGTATTGTGCCCGAAGGTCATTGGCCTGATTTCCTGCACGACAGCGCCGCCGCGGTGGCGTGGACCGACGCGCATATCGCGAATTATGGCGGCGACCGCGATCGCATCGCGCTGTCGGGCCATTCGGCGGGTGCCTATAACGCGGTGATGCTGGCGCTCGACCCACAGTGGATGAAGGCGGCAGGCAGTGACGCGTCGGTGATCCGCGGCGTCGCGGCGCTCGCCGGGCCCTATGACTTCTACCCCTTCGAAAAGGGTGGCCGCGCCGATGTCGCGATGGGCGATATCCGCCCGGTTGAGAAGACACAGCCGATCACTTTCGTGAGCTCCGATGCGCCGCCGCTGTGGTTGGGTCACGGCACCGCCGACACCGTGGTGCGAGTCCGCAACAGCCGCCGACTGGCGGCAGCGATGCACAAGGTCGGCGGTTCGGCGACGCTGCGCGAATATGACGGGCTGAGCCACAATGACCTGGTCATGGCCCTGACCAAACCACTTGCGTACAAAGGGCCGATCCTGCCCGAGATGACCGATTTCCTGCGCGGCGTCACCGCGCGCCCCGTTGCCCCCGCGCCTCGTCCCGAATGATCCCGGCGATCGTCCTCGCGGGTAGCCGCCCCGGCCCCGACCCGCTGCTGACCGGCAGCGGAGCATCTACCAAGGCGTTGCTGCCGATCACGGGGCAGCCGATGCTTGTCCACGTGGTGCGCGCCCTTCGGGCATCGCCGCTCGTCGGGCCGATCACGGTGCTGGCGCAAAACAGCGCCGAACTGGCGGCGAAACCGGAACTCGCCGCGTTCGCCGAGCTGCACTTTGCCGACTCTGGTCAGGGGATCAGCAGCTCGCTCGCCGCCGCGCTACCGCCGGGTGATGCGCCCGTGCTGGTCACGACCGCCGACAATGTCCTGCTGACGCCGTCAATGATTGCCGAATTTCTGGCGGGAGCCGAAGCCAGCGATGTTGCAGTGGCCATGGTCGAACGTGATGTGCTGTTTTCGCGTTACCCGCAGTCGAAACGTACCTGGCTTAAATTCCGCGGCGGTTGGTGGTCGGGGGCCAATATGTTTCGGCTGCGCGGGCGGCGGGTGCTGCCGCTGCTCGATTTCTGGGGCCGGATCGAGCGTGATCGCAAAAAGGGGTTGAAGATCGTTGCCGCGTTCGGCCCGTGGTTGCTGATCGGGGCGTTGCTTCGTCTATTCACGATCCAGCAGGGTGTTGCACGCGCCGGGCTGCGCTTCGGGCTGAAAGCGAGGATCGTGCCGATGTCCGAAGCCGAGGCGTGCATCGACGCCGATAAGCCATCCGACATTGAGCTGATCGAGCGGATATTTGCCGCGCGGCGGCAAGCCGCTATAGGGCAGCCGCTATGACCATCGAAAAAGCCATCATCCTGTCGGCCGGGCAGGGTTCGCGCCTGCTGCCGCTGACCCGCGACATTCCCAAATGCCTGATCGACCTCAACGGTCGCACGCTGATCGGTTGGCAGGTCGCGGCGCTCGCCGCGAACGGCATCAAGGACATCGTCGTCGTCACCGGGTTTCGCACCGAGCGTGTCGAGGATCATGCGCTGCAGCTCTATCGCGACACCGGGGTGCGCATTCGCACGCTGTTCAATCCTTTCTTTCAGGTCGCCGACAATCTCGGCACCTGCTGGATCGCGCGCGAGGAGATGGACCGCGATTTCATCATTCTCAACGGTGACACCATCATTTCGGACGACATCGTCGCGAAGCTGATCGCGGGCGCCAACGAGCCGATTACCGTCACCGTCGACGTCAAGACCGACTATGACGACGACGATATGAAGGTGAACCGCGACGCCGAAGGGCGTCTGCATCACATCGGCAAACGCTTGCTGCCCCCCGACACCAACGCCGAATCGATCGGGATGCTGGCGTTTGTCGGCGACGGTCCGTCGATCTTTCGCAACCAGGTCGACCAGATGATGCGCACCCCCGAAGGGGTCGAACGCTGGTATCTGCGCGCGATCGACGTGATCGCCAAGGGCAACCGCGTCGGCACGGTGTCGATCGAGGGGCTGGAGTGGCAGGAAGTCGATTTCCCGCAGGATGTCGAAGCCGCCGATACGCTCACCGCCAAATGGGCGGCGGAAGGGCTTTACGCGAAATAGGGCTTGAGCCAGCCGGTCAGCGCCGCGATCTGCGCCTCGTCCAGCTTCACCGCCTGCGCCAGATTGGGCTGCCCCGGCCAACCGGCGTCGGCAACCGTCAGGCCCGCCCCCGACCGTTCGCCGTCGTAGCGCGGCAGGACGTGAAAATGGACGTGCGGGTCGACCATCATCAGCATCAGATAGTTGATCTTTGCATAGCCGACCGCGCCGGTCAGCGCCGCCTCGATCGCGGCCGTCGCGACCTTGAGTTCGGTGTGCGCCGCGGCAGGCAAATCGCCGAATGCCGTCGCGTCGGATTTCGCCGCCAGCACCAGCGCGCCGAGCGTCGACTGTGCGGGGCGGATCAGCACGACCCAATGATCATATTCGGCAATCAGCGTCGCGGGGTGGCCGAATTTGGTGATGGTTTCGTTCATGCGGCTTCCATCCAGCTGACGATGAGATGCCCTGCGCGCTTGGTCGCGTAGGCCTGTACGAGTCGAACGGTATGGACGATCAGCGAGATCAAAATCCATCCAGCGAGCGCGATCAGCCCGATGTCGGGGCGTCCGGCGAGCAGCGCAACGAACAGGATGACCATATTCGGATTGCGCCGCGCGGTGATCAGGCGGAAGCGGCTGTCGAAGGGTTGCCAAGTATGCATGTCGATGCCGAAGTAACGGATATAGACGCCCTCGATCACCCGTTGCAGGATATAGCCGACGACTACGACGATCATCACTGCTGCGAAGACTTCACTGGAGAGCGCAAGCCCCCAGGTACCGAGCCCGACGCCCCAGAAATACCACCAGAACGGCGGGTGGATCAGATCGACGCCATGGTCGGCGACATTGCCCCATTTCGATGAGGTGATGGTGCAGCGCGCCAGTTTTCCATCGACCGTGTCGAGCACCATGAAGGTGAATCCCGCGAGCATACCCGCCCAATAATGGCCGTGGGCGAAGAGATAGGTGGCATAAACGCAGGCCGCAGCGCCAATTGCCGTCACCATGTTTGGCGTCATGCCGATGCTGGCGGCGATCCGCGTCAGCCAGAGTGCCAGTTCGGGCCACAGATATTTGGTCAGCAGATCGGTGACACCCTTATAGGCACCGAAATAGCTTTTGCGCTCGATCTCGCGCCGGGTGGCGGGGGTCAGCTCCCTGACGAACGGTTGGTCGAGCTTGCGAAGCTGGCGATTGTACAATTTGCGCCCATCGGCCAGGTCGGTGACAGCAGCGGCCATCGGATCGCTGCCGGCCGGGATTTGCCCGACGACGGGGACGCCGTTCCAAGCAAAGACGCTGGCTGGTGTTTCGAGCACCACGCGCAGCAACATCGGGTCAAAGGCAAAGGCCAGGTTGACGACAAGTTCCTGGCCATCCGCCAGCCGGCTGCCATCTTTTGCCGCGCTTTCTGCCAAGCGACGGCAACGCTCTGAATTGGCCATGCCCCAAATAGGGGTCTCATTGTCGCCGAGCAGCCGGACCGGCCCCAGGGCGGTTGGGATTGTTTGGGTCATGCATAGCCCCGGACAAAACAGGCAATTGGGCGTGCGGCGCGTCGGGCGGCGAATGTCGATAATCGGTCGAGGGAGGTCAACATGGCCGCCTCTTGAGCATCAACAGGATGCGGTTGCAACCCCGGTGCTCAGTCAACCGGCGGATCTTCGACTTCAAAGTCGATCATCCGCCAGCCGCTCCGCGCTGCGAGATCGGCCAGTTTGCGGCTACGCCCAACCAGCCAAGCCTCGTCCGCGATGGCAAACAGCGGTGCGTCGCTGGCATGGTCGGAATAGGCGCGGACGTGGCGCGTCGTGCCCGGCATGTGGGTATCCAGCCATGCGCTGACCCGGCGCGCCTTTTCCACACCATAGCAGTTCACGCCGTCGATGGCGGGTAGCCAGTTGGCGTCGGCATCGCGATGATGGCGCGTTGCGACAAGGTCGTGAAAGTCGAGCGCGTCGGCGATTGCCCCTGCGTAAAATTCGGGTGCTGCGGTTGCCATGACCAGGCGATAGCCTTGCGCGCGATCGCGCGCGATACTGGCACGCGCACCCTGCGGCACGTCGCCGGACACGCGCCAGAAAGCAAACCGCTTGGCGAGATCATTCATCAAGTTGCGCGGTATGGTGGCGCCCAGCATCAGGCGGATGGCGAAAGGCTTGAACCGGTCACGCCCATAAAAATTGAGGCCATGCCCGATCGCCAGGCCAGCCAGCAGCGGCAGCAAGAGCAGCCGCCACGGCGCGGCGCGCCACGTCGCCCAAAGCAGAAACAGCGTGAAGGTCGGCGTCCGCAACACGGTGCGGTCCAGATCGTAGATCGCCACCCGATTGCATGACAGCGCCGCATTTTGGTTCATGGCGGCGCTCGTTTATAGAGCCGCAATCGTCGGCCCGTCTTGCCCAGCGACGCTCGGTCGGCGATGGGCAGCGCAAAGCGCATCGATAGCCATATCGCGACGACGGCGACCAGGATGATGGTTGGCAGGGCAATAGGGTCGGCAAGGCGGCTTGCCAGCAGAGCGACACCCCCCGCCGCCAGCATGATACTGATCCCGCGCAGCGCGACGATTGGAAACTGGTGGTCAAACGGGTGAAGTTTTTCGTTGGCCGCGAGTTGGATCATCGGGACCGCCGCCATCACGACAATGCCGATCGCCGTGGCGAGCGTCACCCCGGTAAGTGCATCCAAACGCCCGACGATCAGCCAGCCGGCGACGACCGCCACGGCGACGCCAAAGATGCTTGCGGTCAATTGGTGGCGAAAGGCCGAGACGACTTGCAGCACCGGCGAAGAAATACCAAGCACGGCTTCGGCGGCGCGCGCGAACAGCAAGATGACCAGCGCCGCCTTTGCCGCCTGGGCCTGCGCGCCGAACAGGCTGAGCAGCGAAGCGCTGCCTGCCGCCAGCACCGCGGCGAGCGGCAGCGCGATTGCCGAGATCAGGCGCGTCGCATAGGCGTAGATGTCGGCAACCTGCGCTCGATCTTCGCGCTCGGCGCTGGCGGCGAGCGGTGCCATCACATAGACGAATGCGATGCGGACGAGTTGGACTACGCTCGACAGCTTGCGCGCGATGGTGAACAGCCCCGCTGCCGCGGCGCCCGCGGCGCCCGGCAGCAACAGGTTGAGTATCAACGCCGGAGCGTCACCGAACAGCCGCGCGATGATGTTCGACGGCAGGATCGACAGCCCGGCCCAGAAAGTGTTGCCCGTCGTTTCAGTGGACCCGGAGCCTCGCCAGAATTCCGCTAGGTCATAATGTTGAGCAAGCAAGCGGACGCACAGGAATGCAGTGATCGCCAGCGAGCAGAGATGCGCGATGAACAGGCCTTTGAGTCCCAGTCCGCCGGCAAAGAACAGCCCCGCGAACACCAGCCGCAACACCTGTTCCCACACGATCCGCAGCCGGATTTCGGCGCCGAACACCATGCGCGCGCGCAGCGCCGAGGTCGCAATCTCGACAAAAGCCCAGAGCGGTAGCGCCCAGACGAAGACGCGGATCGCCGGGGTTACGAGGGCGCGGTCCTGCGCCGCAACATTGAGCAGCGAGCCAAGGTCGGCGGCGAAGGCCGCGATCAGCGCCGCGACGATGATGCACGGCCCGACGCCAAAAATCATCGCGGTGCGCAGCGCCGCCGCCGCCTCGGCATCGCTCGCCGATTGCGGTACGGTGCGCTGCATCGCGCTGGTCATGCCAAGGTCGAAGATGTTTTCGAGCAGGTTGATCGTCGCCCACAGCACTGCGTAAAGGCCATAGCCTGCGAGGCCGAACATCAGCACATAGAGCGGCTGCGCAACGATTTCGACGACCGCGCCCAGCCGCGCGAGCACCGTGGTGCCAAGCCCGCGGGCGACGCTGCGGCTCGTGACGGCGGGTTGGGCGGCGCTTTCGCTCATCGCTGCCGCCCTAGCGCCTTGCCCGCGCGGCTGCCAGCGGCTTTCGCGCTTTCAACCCCCCATCACCCCCTTGTCGTGTCTGTCAATCGGGTCTAGTCAGCCCGCAATCGCTAAGGGAGCCTCGCGACATGGCCGAATTCCGCCTGCCCAAGAACAGCCGCCCGCAAAAGACCGGCAAGGTCCACAAGGCCGAGGGGGCGGCTGCGGTCAAGACGTTCAAAGTCTATCGCTATGATCCCGATAGCGGCCAGAATCCGCGCTTCGATACCTTCGAGGTCGACACCGAAAAATGCGGCCCGATGGTACTCGACGCGCTGATCAAGATGAAGAGCGAGCAGGACAGCTCGCTGACCTTCCGCCGGTCGTGCCGCGAGGGCATTTGCGGCAGCTGTTCGATGAACATGAACGGCAAGAACGGCCTCGCCTGCACCACAGCGATCGAGGATCTGAAGGGCGACATCACGATCACCCCGCTGCCCGCGATGGATGTCATCAAGGACCTGGTCCCCGACTTCACCCATTTCTACGCGCAATATGCGTCGATCGAACCGTGGCTGAAGACGAAGACGACGACGCCGAGCGGCAAGGAACGCCTCCAGTCGCCTGCCGAGCGCGAAAAGCTCGACGGACTGTATGAGTGCATCCTGTGCGCCTGCTGCTCGACCAGCTGCCCCAGTTACTGGTGGAACAGCGACAAGTTCCTCGGTCCGGCGATCCTGCTTCAGGCGTATCGCTGGCTCGCCGACAGCCGCGACGAGATGACCGGCGAGCGGCTCGATGAGCTCGAGGATCCCTTCCGCCTCTATCGCTGCCACACGATCATGAATTGCGCCAACGCCTGCCCGAAGGGGCTCAACCCGGCGCGCGCGATCGCCGAGATCAAGAAGCTCGAGGCCGAGCGGCAGGTGTGAACGACGGGATCGAGGAGCCGCGCCGCGCCGACCATTTTAGCGCCGAAGAAACGGGCGATGGCTGGCTCAGCTGGGATCTGAAAGACGCTACGCGGTTCAACAGCTTCATCGAGCCGCTGACGGTCCGGGTCGAGCCACCCACCGCGGATGGCCGCCCCTGTGCTCGGGTCCGGATGATCCCAGAGCGCAAGCACAGCAACCTGGGCAACAACGTCCATGGCGCGGTGACACTGGCACTGGTCGATATCGCGCTGTTCGCGGCGTCGCATCAGTTCGGTTCGCTCAACGCCGGCCATTCGGTGACGCTCGATCTGTCGACGCAATTTGTCGGCGCGGGGCGGGTCGGCGAGCCGCTTGATGCGGTCGTGGAGCTGGTGCGCGAGACGGGCCGCCTGATCTTCCTGCGCGGGCTGGTGGTGCAGGGCGAAGACGACAACCATATCGTGCTGAGCTTCGCCGGCACCATTCGCAAGGCGAGCAAGGATCGCGGCTGATGTCGGTGCTGGCGGCCTATGACGCGCTCGTCGCGGGCGGCGAGCTCCGCCCTGATCCCGAACAGCGTGTCGCCGCCGAGCGGTTGAACGCAGTGCAGGCCGAACTCGAGACGGTGCCGCCGCGCGGCAGCCTGCTGTGGCGGCTGACCGGGCGCAAGCCCGACGCGCCGCGCGGCGTCTATCTGTGGGGCGCGGTCGGGCGCGGCAAGTCGATGCTGATGGACCTGTTCTACGACCAGCTGCACATCCAGCGCAAACGGCGGGTGCATTTCCATGCCTTCATGCTCGACGTCCATGCGCGGATGCGCGAGGTGCGCAAAAGCGAGGCGGGCGACCCGATCCCGCTGGTTGCCGATGCACTGGTTGCGGACATTCGCTGTCTGGCTTTCGATGAGATGGTGGTGAACAACAGCGCTGATGCGATGATCCTCTCGCGCCTGTTCACCGCGCTGATCGATCGCGGGGTGACGGTGGTTGCGACCTCGAACCGTCCGCCGTCGGATCTGTACAAGGACGGGCTCAACCGCGAGCATTTCCTGCCCTTCATCGCGCTGGTCGAGGCGAAGCTAGACGTCATGGGACTGAACGGCCCCACCGACTATCGCCGCGACCGGCTGGGTGACGGGGCGCGCTGGTTCGTCCCCGCCGACGGGGCGGCGAGCGCGGCGCTGTCGGCGGCCTTCTTCCGCCTGACCGATTACCCGCCCGAGGATCGCGCGCATGTGCCAACACTCGATCTCGATCTGGGCGGAGGGCGGACGTTGCATGTCCCGAAAGCGCTGAAAGGCGTTGCGGTTTTTTCGTTCAAGCGGCTGTGCGCTGCAGCGCGCGGGGCGTCCGACTATCTGGCGGTGGCGCGCCATTTCCACAGCGTTATCATCGTCGGTATCCCGCGCATGGGGCCGGAGAACCGCAACGAAGCGGCGCGCTTCGTGACGCTGATCGACGCGCTCTACGAATATAAGGTCAAGCTACTCGCGAGCGCCGCTGCGATGCCTGACCAGTTGTATATAGCGGGCGACGGCGCATTCGAATTCGAGCGCACCGCGAGCCGCCTCGCCGAAATGCAGTCGGACGATTACCTCAGCCTAGGCCATGGCCAGCAGGACGCCGCTGGCAATCTTTCCCCAGCGTGACGAGTTGATCGTCACCGCAATCAAGTTGCGAACATAGCGCACCTCATGGGCAAGATGCCCGAACCCCTGTTGAATGACCCGGCGCAGCGTGCGCAGCGGACGCGGGGCGGGAACATGGATTCGCGCCGGACGCGCCGGCGGCGCAGGCATGGTGGCTAGTCCGCCGCTGGTCACCCGCGGGTCGTCGGCAACGGCGCGGCACAGCGCCTCCATCCGCGAAATCGCGAGCCGGTTGGCGACCTTGCGATCACGGCTGAGCAACTCAAAGCTATGGCTGAACGCCGAAAACTGTATCGAGCCGCTGGCCGCCGCATGATCCAGCGCATCGCGCATCTCCTCTTCGGACATCGCGCATAGCTGTGCGGGGCGGAAGCGGCTGGCGCGGTCCATCAGCCCGCTGACCGGCACTTCGGCCACGCCATGATGCTCGCGCATGCCGAGATTGCCCGCGTCGAGCGAGATCGAGCAGCCGCGGCCCAGATACGCCCCGTTGAAACTACAGTCGAAGCGGAAGCCGAGCGACGCCAGCGCGCGCAGCGTGTCGTCGTTGGCGCCGAAATTGCCGGCGCGAAAGGCGGTTGGTCTCGGCGCTCCTGCGCCAACCAGGATCTCTCGCGCAAGTGAGATGAGCTTTTTTTGCGCCGCCAGCGGAAAGTCGCCGATGTTGCGCCCGGTCAGGCGGCCGACCGGGCTAAAGCGCGCAAAGGCCAGCCATTCAGTATGGATATGCACCTGAACCTCGTGACCGCGTTCGACGACGGGGCGCACGATCGCATCGATGACCTCGGGGCCATATACCAGCGCCGGCATCGGATCGATAAAGAACACCCCGGTCAGGCCGTGGCGTTCGAGCATGTCCATCTGGAAATGGATGCCGAAATCGCCGTCGCGGCAGCGGCCGAGGATCGAGCTTTCGAAATTCGCGCGCACATCGGCGCCGCGCTGGTAGAGCCCAGCCGACAATTCGGTGTCGAAACTGATGATCGCCCTCGTCATCCCCTCGCGCCTACCACCCCAGCGATAAGGGAGGGTTAACTCATCGATTCGGGGCTGCCCTCCGGGAAAAACCTGTCATGCCCTTGCGACATTGTCCACCAATTCCCAATTCAAGCTGTGCGTCGGCGGGGCTTATTGGTATTGCGAACTAATTGCAAAAAAAGGCGGATTTTCCAGCTTTTCGCGGTTGTTTCGTTAAGGGAATCGGCGTAGGGGCGACCCCAGTCTTGGGATCGGCATGGCACTTTAGCCCGTGTGCCGCCGGTCTGTGAAGCATTGCCGGGCTTGCCAGGAAGGGAGTGCCGCGCGCCATGGGACGCAAGAAGATCGCATTGATCGGAGCCGGAAATATCGGCGGGACGCTGGCGCTGCTCGCCGCGCAAAAGGAACTCGGGGATGTCGTCCTGTTCGACGTGGTCGAAGGCGTGCCGCAAGGCAAGGCACTCGATCTCTCGCAGGTTGGTCCGATCGCGGGCTTCGACGCGAAGATCACCGGCTCGAACGACTATAAGGAAATCGCGGGCGCCGACGTCATCATCGTCACCGCCGGGGTCGCCCGCAAGCCGGGGATGAGCCGCGACGACCTGCTCGGCATCAACCTGAAGGTCATGAAGGCCGTCGGCGAAGGTATCAAGGCCAACGCTCCCGACGCCTTCGTCATCTGCATCACCAATCCCTTGGACGCGATGGTGTGGGCGCTGCGCGAATTTTCGGGCCTGCCGCACAACAAGGTCGTGGGCATGGCCGGCGTGCTCGACTCGGCGCGCTTCAGCCACTTCGTCGCCGACGAATTCGACGTGTCGGTCAAGGATGTGAACACCTTCGTGCTCGGCGGCCACGGCGACACGATGGTTCCTGTCGTTCGCTACTCGACCGTCAATGGCATCCCCGTCCCCGACCTCGTCAAGATGGGCCTGTCGTCGCAGGACAAGATCGACGCGATCGTCAAGCGTACCCGCGGCGGCGGCGGCGAAATCGTCGCGCTGCTTGGCACCGGTTCGGCCTTCTATGCGCCCGCAGCCTCGGGCATCGCGATGGCGGAAGCTTATCTGGGCGATCAGAAGCGCATCCTGCCCTGCGCCGCTTTTGTCGATGGCCAGTATGGCCTCGACGGCCTGTACGTCGGCGTGCCGGTGATGATCGGCGCCGGCGGGGTCGAGAAGATCGTCGAGATCGAACTCGACGATGCCGACAAGGCGGGCCTGCAGGTTTCGGTCGACGCGGTCAAGGAACTGCTCGACGCGTGCAAGGCGCTGGATTCGAGCCTCGCTTGATTTTTTTGGCTGCGCCCGGTGCTTGCGCCGGGCGGGCTGACTCTCCCCAGGAGAATTAGAATATGTCCATTCTCATCGACAAAAACACCAAAGTCATCACGCAAGGGATGACCGGTGCGACCGGCACCTTTCACACCGAACAAGCGCTGGCTTACGGCACGCAAATGGTCGGCGGCGTGACGCCGGGCAAGGGCGGCACGACGCATATTGGCCTGCCGAACTTCAACACCGTCGAGGAGGCCAAGGCGGCGACTGGCGCGACCGCGAGCTGCATCTATGTGCCGCCCCCCTTCGCTGCTGACTCGATCCTTGAGGCGATCGATGCCGAGATGGAGCTGATCGTCTGTATCACTGAGGGCATTCCGGTGCTCGACATGGTCAAGGTGAAGCGCGCCCTCAGCGGTTCGAAATCGCGCTTGATTGGCCCGAACTGCCCCGGCGTTCTGACCCCCGGCGAATGCAAGATCGGCATCATGCCGGGCAGCATCTTTTCAAAGGGCAGTGTCGGCGTCGTCTCGCGCTCGGGCACGCTGACCTATGAAGCGGTGTTCCAGACGACCAATGCAGGCCTGGGCCAGACGACCGCGGTCGGCATCGGCGGCGATCCGGTCAACGGCACCAACTTCATCGACGTGCTCGAACTGTTCCTCGCCGACGAAGCGACCAAATCGATCATCATGATCGGCGAAATCGGCGGCGACGCCGAAGAGCAGGCAGCGCAGTTCCTGATCGACGAAGCCAAGCGCGGCCGCAAAAAGCCGATGGCGGGCTTCATCGCGGGCCGTACCGCGCCGCCGGGGCGCCGCATGGGACATGCCGGCGCGATCGTGTCCGGCGGCAAGGGCGATGCCGAAAGCAAGATTGCGGCGATGGAAGCTGCGGGCATCACGATGTCGGCCAGCCCCTCCGAACTCGGCACGACCCTGGTCGAAGTGCTGAAAGAACGCGTGTGATTTAAGCGCCCGCTGGCAACAGTCGTTGTCAGCGGGCGTTGCTCCCCATATCCTCCCCGGAGCCATTTCTCTTTCGAGAATGGAAATGACAATGAACCTCGAACGACAAAGCTTTGACATCGATGAGCCGCAGGCCGGTCCCAGCTGGGCGCCGAAAAACTGGCCGCCGGTCGACAGCGACGACCTGACCGCCGCGCTCGACCCGCAGCAGATGCAGGTCGCCGTCAAGGCCGCCGCCGCGAAGGGCGGTGCGCCGCTGTCGAACGCCGAAGTCGAACGTGCGGCGAATGATTCGATCCGCGCCATGATGCTGATCCGCACCTATCGCGTGCGCGGGCACCTCGCCGCTAATCTCGACCCGCTGGGGCTGAGCCAGCGCGAGTTGCCGGCAGACCTGACCCCCGAATATCATGGCTTTGTCGGTGCCGATCAGGACCGGCCGGTCTGGCTCGGCGGCACTTTGGGTTTTGAGCGTGCGACGGTGCGGGAGCTCGTAACTGTCCTACGCGCCAATTATTGCGGCAATGTCGGCCTCGAATATATGCACATCGCTGACCTGAAGGAGCGCCAGTTCCTGCAGGAACGGATGGAAGGCGCCGACAAGATCATCGAATTTTCGGTCGAGGGCAAACGCGCCATCCTGAACAAGGTGATCGAGGCGGAGGAGTGGGAGAAATTCCTCGCCAAAAAATATGTCGGGACCAAGCGTTTCGGCCTCGACGGCGGCGAATCCATGATCCCCGCGATGGAAGCCATCATCAAATATGGCGGCCAGTACGGGGTCAAGGAAATCGTCTATGGCATGGCGCACCGCGGGCGTCTGAACATGCTCGCGAACGTGATGGCGAAGCCGTATAAGATCATCTTCCACGAATTTGCCGGCGGATCGGCGAACCCCGATGACATCGGCGGTTCGGGCGACGTCAAATATCACCTCGGCACCTCGACCGACCGCGAGTTTGGCGGCGCTTCGGTGCATATGTCGCTGGTCCCCAACCCTTCGCACCTCGAAGCCGTCGATCCCGTCGTGCTCGGCAAGGTGCGCGCGCAGCAGGTGGTGCGCGACGATTTGACCAAGCATGAGCAGGTGCTGCCGGTGCTGATTCACGGCGATGCGGCGTTTGCGGGCCAGGGGATCGTCTGGGAATGCCTCGGCTTCTCCGGCATCCGCGGATACAATACCGGCGGTTGCATCCACTTCATCGTCAACAACCAGATCGGCTTTACCACCAGCCCGCAGTTCGCGCGCTCGTCGCCCTATCCTTCCGACGTTGCAAAGGGCGTGATGGCGCCGATCCTCCACGTCAACGGCGACGATCCCGAAGCGGTGACCTTTGCGTGCAAGCTCGCGATCGATTTCCGCCAGCAGTTCAAGCGCGACGTAGTCATCGATATGTGGTGCTATCGCCGCTTCGGTCACAACGAAGGCGACGAGCCCTCGTTCACCCAGCCCCTGATGTACGCGCGCATCCGCCAGCATCCGCCGGTGTCGCAGCTATGCGCCGCGAAGCTGGAAAGCGAAGGCGTGATCGACGCCGGGTGGGCCGATGCCCGCCGCGCCGAGTTCATCGCGCGGCTCGAAGATGATTTCGAGGGCGCCAAGAGCTACAAGCCGAACAAGGCGGACTGGTTTGCCGGGCGCTGGTCGGGGTTGCACGCCCCCGCCGACCCCGAAAATTCGCGGCGCAATATCGCGACCGGGGTCAGCGAGAAGCTGTTCGACTCAATCGGCCGGATCATGACGACGGTTCCCGACGACCTCGACATCCACAAGACGCTGCGCCGCGTCATCGACGCGCGCGGTGCGATGTTCGCCGACAAGAGCGACAAGGAAGTATTCGACTGGGCGACTGCCGAAAGCCTCGCCTTCGGTACCTTGCTCAGCGAGGGCTATCAGGTCCGTCTATCTGGGCAGGATTCGGGGCGCGGCACCTTCAGCCAGCGCCACGCCGTCTGGGTCGATCAAAAAGACGAGCGCAAATATGTGCCGCTGACCACCGTCCCGCATGGCCGGTTCGAAGTGCTCGACAGCCCGCTGTCCGAATATGGCGTGCTCGGGTTCGAATATGGCTATGCGATGGCCGACCCGAAGTCACTGGTTCTTTGGGAAGCGCAATTCGGCGATTTCGCCAATGGTGCGCAGATCATGATCGACCAGTTCATCGCATCGGGCGAGGCCAAATGGCTGCGCGCCAACGGGCTCGTGATGCTGTTGCCGCATGGGTACGAAGGGCAGGGGCCCGAGCATAGCTCGGCGCGCCTCGAACGCTTCCTGCAACTGTGCGCGGGCGACAATATCCAGGTGTGCAATATTTCGACCCCGTCGAACTATTTCCACGTCCTGCGCCGCCAGATGCTGCGTCCATTCCGCAAGCCGCTGGTCCTCATGACTCCCAAGTCGCTGCTCCGCCACAAGCTGGCGGTGTCACAGCGGAGCGACTTCATCGGCGAGGCGCATTTCCGCCGCATCATGTCCGACCGCGCCGTGCTCGAAGATAAGGACGTCAAGCGCGTCGTGCTCTGTTCGGGCAAGGTCGGCTATGACCTGATGGAAGCGCGCGACGCCGCGGGGCTGACCGACACGACGGTCATCCGCATCGAACAGCTTTATCCCTTCCCAGGCGAAGCACTGAGCGTGCGGCTGAAGCGTATGCCGAAGCTGGAAGACGTGGTGTGGGCGCAGGAAGAACCGCGCAACAACGGCGGTTGGTCCTTCGTCGAACCCTTTATCGAGGACGCGCTGACCGATGCCGGAAAAAAGGGCATGCGCCCGCGCTACGCCGGCCGCACCGCCGCGGCATCGCCCGCGACGGGCCTGATGAGCCGTCACCAGACCGAGCAGGCGGCGCTTGTCGCCGACGCGCTCGGCCTGAGCGTCCGCGCCGAAATCCGCCGCAGCAAGAACAAAGCCTGATCCAAGCTTAAGCCCCCCAAGGAACTGCACTTATGAGCACCGAAGTCAAAGTCCCCACGCTGGGCGAAAGCGTCACCGAAGCGACGATCGGCGAATGGCTGAAACAGCCGGGTGACGCGGTCGCGCTCGACGAGCCGATCGCCAGCCTTGAGACCGACAAGGTCGCGGTCGAAGTTCCGTCGCCCGTCGCCGGGGTGATGGGCCAGCAGGTCGCCGCGGTCGGCGACACCGTCAATGTCGGCGCGACGATCGCAACGATCGAAGCGGGTGACGGCAAGGCCGCCGCGCCCGCGACTGCTCCCGCCGCAAAAGCCGAAGCAGCCGCTCCGGCTCCCGCCGCGACCGCTCCAGCGCCCGCAACCGAGGACAGCGGCGACGGCGTCACCACCCTGTCGCCCGCGGTGCGCCGTCTCGTGCTCGAGCATGGTCTCGACCCGAGCCGGATCAAAGGCACTGGCAAGGATGGCCGCCTGACGAAGGAAGACGTCCTTGCGGCCGCCAATGCGGCGCCCGAAGCAGCGCCCGCCGTTGCGGCTGCGCCGGCGGCAACGCCCGCCGCATCAGGCGCGCCTGGCCGCCGCGAGGAACGCGTCAAGATGACGCGGATGCGTCAGACGATCGCCAAGCGCCTCAAAGCGGCGCAGGATACCGCCGCGATGCTGACGACGTTCAACGATGTCGACATGTCGGCGGTGATGGCGACGCGCGACAAATATCGCGAGACGTTCGAGAAAAAGCATGGCGTCCGCCTCGGCTTCATGAGCTTTTTCACCAAGGCGGTCGCGCTCGCCGCGCACGATATTCCGGCGGTCAACGCGCGCATCGACGGCGATGAGATCGTCTATCACGACTATCTGGACTTGTCGGTCGCGGTCAGCGCGCCGAACGGGCTGGTCGTGCCGGTCGTCCGCAACGCCGACGACCTGAGCTTCGCCGAAATCGAAAAGGCTATCGCCGACCTTGGCAAGCGCGCCAAGGACGGCACGCTGACGATGGACGACATGACCGGCGGCACCTTCACCATCTCGAACGGCGGCGTGTTCGGCGGCCTGATGTCGACCCCGATCATCAACCCGCCGCAGTCGGCGGTGCTCGGCCTCCATCGCATCGAGGATCGCCCCGTCGTGCGGAGCGGCGAAATCGTGATCCGCCCGATGATGTATCTGGCGCTCAGCTACGACCACCGCCTGATCGACGGACGCGAGGCGGTGACCTTCCTCAAGACGATCAAGGAAGCGATCGAGGATCCGACGCGGTTGCTGATCGATTTGTAATACTGTCGCCCCAGCGAAAGCTGGGGCCGCTATCCCCTGGCGTCGCTCTTGGCAGCCAGCGATCCCAGCTTTCGCTGGGATGACGAACGGAGTTTGAAATGGCTGATTACGACTACGACGTTCTTGTCATCGGTTCCGGCCCCGGCGGTTATGTCGCGGCTATCCGCGCTGCGCAGCTTGGGCTCAAAACCGCGTGCGCCGACGGCCGCGCGACGCTCGGCGGTACGTGCCTCAATGTCGGGTGCATCCCGTCGAAGGCGATGCTGCACGCGTCCGAATATTATGATGCCGCGGCCAACGGCATGATGGCCAAGATGGGGATCGATGTGAGCCCCAAGCTGAACCTGCCCGCGATGCACGCGCAGCGCGTCGACGCGGTCAAGGGGCTGACCGGCGGCATCGAATTCCTGTTCAAAAAGAACAAGGTCGACTGGCTGAAGGGCTATGCCGCCTTCACCAGCAAGGACAGCGTCGAAATCGCGGGCAAAACCTATCGTGCCAAGAACATCATCATCGCCACCGGTTCGTCGGTGACCCCGCTGCCGGGCGTCGATGTCGATAACGACAAGCAGATCATTGTCGATTCCACCGGCGCGCTCGAACTGGCCAAGGTGCCGGATCATATGGTCGTCATCGTCGGCGGCGTTTTCGGGCTCGTGCTGGGCAGCGTGTGGCGCCGCCTGGGCGCCAAGGTCACCTGCGTCGAATTTCTTGACCAGATCCTGCCCGGCATGGACGCGGATATCCGCAAGGATGCGAACCGCATCTTCAAGAAGCAGGGCATCGAATTCAAGCTGAAGACCAAGGTCACCGGCGCGGCGGTCAAGGGCAAGAAAGCCGTCCTGACGCTCGAACCCGCAGCAGGCGGCGACGCGGAAACGCTCGAAGCCGA
The DNA here is from genome assembly GCF_019459305.1 of Sphingopyxis sp. Taxonomy (GTDB): domain Bacteria; phylum Pseudomonadota; class Alphaproteobacteria; order Sphingomonadales; family Sphingomonadaceae; genus Sphingopyxis. The sequence goes on from NZ_JAIBES010000031.1 coordinate 29,627, forward strand.
TGTCGTGCTGGTGTCGATCGGGCGGCGCCCGAACACCGACGGGCTGGCGCTCGACAAGGCGGGCCTTTCGGTCAACGCGCGCGGTCAGATTGAAACCGGTCATGATTTCGGCACCCTGGTTCCCGGTATCTGGGCGATCGGCGACGTCATTCCCGGCCCGATGCTCGCGCACAAGGCCGAGGACGAAGGCATCGCCTGCGCCGAGAATATCGCGGGCCAGACGGGCATCGTGAACCACGACGTCATCCCGTCGGTTGTTTACACCTGGCCTGAAATCGCCGGGGTCGGCCTGACCGAAGAGCAGGCGAAGGAAAGGGCCCAAAGTCCTGAAGGCATCAAGGTCGGCAAATTCCCGATGGCGGGCAACAGTCGCGCCAAGACCAACCATGAGCCCGACGGCTTTGTGAAGATCATCGCCGATGCCAAGACCGACCGCGTCTTGGGCGTCTGGTGCATCGCCAGCGTTGCCGGAACGATGATCGCGCAGGCGGCGCAGGCGATGGAATTCGGCGCGACGTCCGAAGACATCGCTTACACCTGTCACGCGCACCCGACGCACAGCGAGGCGATCAAGGAAGCGGCAATGGCGGTGACGGGCAAGCCAATCCACGTCTGATTGGGATCAAAGGGGAGAGAGATTATGGCGAAGCATTGGCTCTGGGCAGCGGCTTCGCTGGCCCTCTCCCTCACCGCGACGAGCGCGCAGGCGGCGCCCGACCTCAATGCCGCCAACGCGCGGCTGACCGCGCTGCTCGACAAAAATTATCCGGCGCTCGACGCGCTGTACCGCGATCTGCATCAGAACCCTGAACTCGGGATGCAGGAGGTGCGCACCGCGGGCATATTGGCGCAACAGCTGCGCAAGGCGGGCTTCACCGTGACCGAAAAGGTCGGCGGCACCGGCGTCGTCGGCGTGCTGAAGAATGGCGACGGCCCGACGATCCTGATCCGCGCCGACATGGACGCCCTGCCGATGGAGGAAAAGACCGGCCTCGCCTGGGCGAGCAAGGCGCGGGCGACTTATGAAGGCAAGGATGTGCCGGTCATGCACGCGTGCGGCCATGACACCCACGTCGCCTATCTGGTCGGCGTCGCGCAGGCGCTCGCCGCGATGCGCGACAGCTGGTCGGGGACGGTCGTCCTGATCGGTCAGCCCGCAGAGGAAATATTGAAGGGCGCAAAAGCGATGCTCGAAGACGGACTGCTGACGCGCTTTCCCAAGCCCGACTATGGCTTTGCCGCGCATGTGCTGAACGGCCCGACGGGGACGGTGGGGATCAAGGCTGGCACCGCATTCTCGGCCTCCGACAGCTATTCGATTACCTTTCATGGCCGCGGTGGTCATGGCTCGATGCCGTCGGCGACGCTCGACCCGATCCCGATCGCGGCGCGCTTCGTCACCGATGTGCAGACCGTCATCAGTCGCGAAAAAGACCCCTATGCCTTCGGCGTGTTGACGATCGGTGCGATCAATGCGGGCAGCGCTCCCAACATCATTCCCGACAGCGCCGAGGTGAAGGTCAACATCCGTTCGCTGACCCCTGAGGTGCGCCAGTTGCTGCGTTCAGGCGCCGAGCGTTCGGCCAAGGCGGCGGCGATGATGGGCAATGCGCCCGCACCGACGATCACCTATCTGACCGGCACCGCAAGCCTGGTGAACGATGAAACGATGGCCGCCAATGGCTTTGAAATCCTCAAGCCGGTGTTCGGCGAAAAATTGCTGTTCGCGCCCGCCAGCGCGCCGCCGGTGTCGGCGAGCGAGGATTATTCGGAATTTGTCGGCGCGGGCATCCCGTCGCTCTATTTCGCGATCGGCGGCTATGACCCCGCGATGCTCGCCGATCTGAAGGTGAAGGGTCAGCCCATCCCGACCAACCATTCGCCCTTCTTTGCCCCCCAGGCTGAGCCGGTGATCCGCGGCGCGGTTTCGGCGATCGTCCTGTCGGTCATCGGCGGGGTGCGGCCGGGGACGAAATAGGCGCCGATGTTCGATTTCGACAATGCGCTGATCGTCCGCCTTCTCGACCTGGCGGGCATCGGCGTGTTCGCGCTGTCAGGCGCGCTGATGGCGGTGCGGCTGCGCCAGACGCTCGTCACTGCGAGCTTCTTTGCGCTGCTCACGGGGGTTGGTGGCGGCAGCGTGCGCGATCTGCTGATCGGCGCCCCGGTGTTCTGGGTGCAGGACGAGGCGATCTCCGTGGTTTGCATCGCGATCGCGCTGATCGTCTGGTCGACGCCTGAGCGTTGGTGGCAGGGGCGCTTGCTCGAATGGGCCGATGCGGTCGGCCTCGCCGCGTACAGCGTGTTCGGAACCGCCAAGGCGATGGCGTGGGGCGTGCCGCCGATGCCTGCATTGCTGATGGGGGTGATCACCGGCTGCGTCGGCGGGATCATCCGCGACGTTTTGGCGGGGGTGCCGTCGATCATTGTGCGCCCCGAAATCTACGTGACCGCGGCGGCGCTCGCGTCGGGCCTGTTCCTGCTGCTGCTCTGGTTCGGCGTCGGCACCCCGGTTGCGGCGGTGATCGGTGCGGTTGCCGGGTTCATCCTGCGCGGCGCGGCGATCCGCTGGTCGCTCGCACTCCCTGCCTATCGCGATCCTAAAACCGGCGGTTAGGCACCCGACTTGACGTTCGCGTCAACTGCGCCATGGTGCAGCAAATCGGCCAAAGGATTTCCGCAGCATGACCATCGCGCAGACGACCGCCAACGGCATCAATATCACCTATGAAGACAAGGGGCCGCGCGACGCGCCCGCGATCCTGCTGGTGATGGGGCTGGGCGGGCAGCTGACATTGTGGCCCGACGAGTTCGTCGACGCGCTGAACACCCACGGATTCCGAACCGTCCGCTATGATAATCGCGACGTCGGGCTGTCGACGCGCTTCGAGGCAGCGGGGGTGCCGAACCTGAAATGGATGTTTGTGAAGGCGGCGATCGGCTTGCCGGTGCGTCCCGCCTATACGCTCGCCGACATGGCCGCCGACGGTATGGCGCTGCTCGATCATCTGGGGATCGACCGCGCGCATATCGTCGGGGCGTCGATGGGCGGGATGATTTCGCAGCATATCGCGGCGCGCTATCCCGATCGCACCCTGTCGCTGACCTCGATCATGTCGAGCACCGGCAACCGCCGCCTGCCGCGGGCGCGCAAGGAAGCGATGCAGGTGCTGGCGAACCGCCCGATGAGGGGCGATCCTGAGGATATGATCGCCTATTCGGTCCGCGCCGCGCGGGTGATCGGTAGTCCGGGTTACCCCGCGGCCGAGGAGCGATTACAGCGCCGCGTCCGCGCCGATTTCGAACGCGGCTGGTATCCGCAGGGCGTCGCACGCCAGATGGCGGCGATTGTTGCCGATGGCGACCGGCGGGCGCTGCTGAAATCGATCACCGCGCCGACGCTGGTTGTGCATGGCGAGGATGATCCGCTGGTGCCGCTGGCTGCGGGACGGGACACCGCCGACAATGTCGCCGGGGCGCGGCTGCTGACGATCCCCGGCATGGGGCATGACCTGCCGCTCGCGCTGGTCGATACGCTGGCCGACGCAATTGCGGGGCATGCAAAGGCTGGGGTCGTCGCGGCGTAACGAACGCACAACTTTCAAAGAGCGTCATTGCGAGCGAAGCGGGCCGAAGGCGGCCGTAGGCCAACCAATCCAAGGCAGTTTACGCTACTCTCGATTGCCGCGTCGCTTCGCTCCTCGCAATGACGACGACTACTTCAGGAGCAGCGCCATCGTCGCAAAGAACCCCTTCGCCTCGGCCTTGCCCGGACGCGGCACGGCGGGCAGATAGCCGCGGCAGTCGAGGCATGATGCCTGCACCGACCCGGTTTGGGTGAGCAGCGCCATATCCTGCATCAGCCGCCTTTCGGTCAGCTGGCGGTTCATCGCCGCGATGCCGAACCAGCCACGCGGCGCGGCGGCGGTTTCTTCTTCGCCCCTGCCCCAGCTGGCGAGCATTTTCGAAAATGCGCTCGGTTCGTCCTCATAATATTTGGCGTGGAAGTCGCCATCGACCTTGGCGAGTTTCGCCGCCGCCGCCAGCGCATCGGGCAGGCCGCCGAACTGATCGACCAGGCCCAGCTGGCGCGCGGTGCCGCCCGCCCATACGCGTCCTTCGGCGATTGCCTGCACCTTCTCCAGCGGCTGTTTGCGGCTTTTCGCGACCAGTCCGGTGAAGCGGGCATAGACGTCCTCGACGCTCGCCTGCGCCAGCGCGTTGAATTCGTCGTTGACGCCGCCGAACACGTCGGGCTGGCCCGACAGCGGCGTCGTCGCGATGCCGTCAGCGGTGACCCCGATCTTGGCGAGCGCCTGATCGAAGCTGGGCAGGATACCGAAAACCCCGATCGACCCGGTGATCGTATCAGGCTCGGCAAAAATGCGGTCGGCAGGGGTAGACACCCAGTAGCCGCCCGACGCCGCGACATTGGCCATCGACACGACGATCGGCAATTTCTTCGCCTTCGCGGCGAGCAAGGCCTGGCGAATTTCTTCGGACGCCAGCACCGACCCGCCGGGCGAATCGACGCGCAGGACAATCGCCTTGGTGCTGCTGTCAGACGCGGCGTCGAGGATATGCTGGGCGACGGTGGTGCCGCCAGCGATGCCGGTCGGTGCCTCGCCATCGACGATCTCGCCGACGACGGGGACAACCGCGATCGCGCTGCCCTTCAGTTCGGGCGGGTTCGCCCCGACCCAGTTTTCGAGCGGGATCGCATTATATTCCCATGGCTTGCTGTCGTCATAAGCGCCGCTGATTTCGGCGACGCGGGTGTTGAACGCCATGCGGCTGCCGAGCTTGTCGACCAACCCGGCGTCGAGCGATGCCTTGGACAGGTCATTGCCCGCCGCGCGCACCGCGCCCGCTGTATCGGCGATATAGGCGTCGATCTTGGCCGCCGGACGCGCCTTTTTGACGTCGGTCAGCCAATTGTCCCACAGCACGCTGGCGTAAGCGAGATTGGCTTCTTTCGCTTCGGGCGACTGATCGCCGCGCAGGAAGGGTTCGACCGCGCTTTTGAAGGTGCCGACGCGGTAGATGTTCGCGGTAATGCCCAAGCGGTCCATCAGGCCCTTGTAATAAAGCCGCGATCCGCCGGGGCCGGCGATCGCAACGCCACCGATGCTGTCGGCCCACACTTCGCTGGCGTGCGAGGCGATCTGATAGCTGTCGGTGGTGTAGGCGGTGGCAAAAGCCAGCACCGGCTTTTTCTTGGCGCGAACCTTGTCGATCGCGCTGCCGATTTCGGCGAGCGAGACCTGCCCGCCGCCGAGGAAGCGGTCGAGATCAAGCACGACGGAGGTCACGCGCTTGTCATTTGCGGCGGTTTCCAGCGCATGAACGACATCGCGGACGCGGATTTCCTTGAGCTGGTCGCTGCCCGACAATGCGGTGAAGGTATCGACTTCGGCAGGCTGTTCGCTGACCACGCCGTCGAGTTCGATCAGAAGCGCGCCTTCGCTGACCGGCAAGCCCGCGTTGGGGCGTCCGGCGAGGAGGCCGAACAGCGCGACGAAGAACAGCAGCAGGAAGATCAGTGCCAGCGCGTCCTTGATCCCGACGAGCAGGTTCCACACTTTGCGCGGAAAGCTGGTCCTCGACCGTGGCTTGTCGTCGCCGGGGAGCGGGCGGCGCACAGGGATCGCCCAGGGGCCGGCGGGATCGTTCGGGGTGGTGGCGGTGGTTTCGGTCATGTCGCAGATCTAGGGATGCGGCTCGCCGTTGGCAATGCACGCTTCGACCGGCGGGTCATGTGGCCCTATCGGCGACATCACAGCCAGCCTTCGCGGCGGTACCAGCGCACGGTTTCGGCGAGCGCGTCGTCGGTTTCCCGCTCTGGGCGCCACAGATCGGCAGGCGGGTGCGCGCCCGCGGTCGCGACCCAGTCGGGGTGCGCGATATAGCGCGCGCGGTCGGGGGTCAGCTTGGCGCGGCCGCGGCGGACGAGTTTGTCGATCTGCCCACCCGCTTTGAGCACGGACCGTGGGACTGCGAGGGTCGAAACATGGCTGCGTCCCACCGCACGCCCGATCGCGCGGGCAAAGCTGCGGTGCGACCAGCCGGTGGGCTTGCCGTCGTCGGGTTCGTAAACTGCACCAATGCTGGCATCGCGATCGGCGGCGAGCGCAACGAGCAGGCGCGCGAGGTCATCGACATAGATCGCCGAGATGCGGCCGGTGGGCGGCAACAGCGCGATGCCGCGCCGTGCCATGCGGAACAGGTCGAGCATTTCGGTATCGCCCGGTCCGAAGACCGCGGGCGGGCGGACGATCGTCCAATCGAGGCCGCTGTCGCGCACGATGATTTCGGCGCATTCCTTCGACCAGCCATAGTTGGAAAGGCCGGGCTCGCGCGCCGCCAGCGACGAGACATGGATGAAGCGTGTTACGCTGGCGCCGCGTGCGGCATCGATGACTTGGCGGGTCGCGGTGGCGTTGCCCGCCTCGAACGCAGCACGCGTCGGGACGTTGACCACCCCCGCAATGTGCATCACGACGTCGCTGCCCGCGGCCATTTCGGCAAGGCTGTCGGGCTTGTCGAGCGCGCCCGCGATCCATGTCACGCCTGCGCGCTCGGGCTGGGGGCGGCGGGTGAGGGCTCGGACATGCCAGCCTTGCTCGACCGCTTGCCGCATCGTCGCGCCGCCGACGAAACCGGTTGCCCCGGTCATCGCCAGGACAGCGGTCAAATTTCGATCCTCCCCGCTCGCGGGGAGGTGGCAGCGGCGTAGCCGCTGACGGAGGGGGGGCGCGTGTGCGCGCGACGTTGAGAAAGGACGTCAAATCCCTCCACCACCGCTTCCCGCCAGGTCCCCTGCCCACAAGTGGGGAGGGTCTGGAAGTGGATTTTCACAGTAGCACCATATGGTCGCGGTGGACCATCGCGCTGCGCGGTGCATAGCCGAGCGCTGCTTCCTGCGCGTCGCGGCCGAGGCCGACAATCGTCGCGGCATCGGTTGCGGGATATTCGGAAAGCCCGCGCGCAATCACGACACCGTCGGAACCGACGATATCGAGGACGTCGCCGCGCGCGAAGCTGCCCGTTGCGGTCTGCACCCCCGCAGCGAGCAGGCTGGCGCCGCCGCGCAGCGCGCGGGCAGCCCCGGCGTCGATCGTCAGCCGCCCCTTGGCGGTGAGCCCGCCCGCGAGCCACGCCTTGCGCGCGCTCGCGCCTTTTTCGGCGACGAACAGGCTGTGCCGCGCGGCGGTCGACAGCGGCCGGTCGATGCGTCCCGAGGCGATCGCCAGATGCGCGCCCGCGGCATTGGCGATGCGTGCCGCAGCGATTTTTGACACCATGCCGCCCGATCCCATGCCCGACGCCGATCCGGTATCGGCCATCGCCTCGATCGCGGCATCGATGCGTTCGACCCGCTCGATATGTTTGGCGCCCGACAGTGCCGGGTTTTTGTCGTAAAGTCCGTCGATGTCAGACAGCAGCACCACACCGCCCGCCCCCGCCGCCTGCGCGACGCGCGCCGCCAGACGGTCGTTGTCGCCAAAACGGATTTCCTCGGTCGCGACGCTGTCATTTTCGTTGATGATTGGCACGACGCCCAGACTGAGCAGCCGGTCGAGCGTCGCCGCGGCATTCAGATAACGCCGCCGGTCCTCCAGATCGTCGAGCGTCACCAATATCTGCGCCGCGGTCAGCCCTTCGGCCGCCAGTACCTCGGCCCACACCTGCGACAGCGCAATCTGCCCAGTCGCTGCGGCCGCCTGTGCATCTTCCAATGTGCCGCGTCCACCCTTCGCCAGTCCCAGCCGCCGCGCGCCGAGTGCGATCGCGCCCGACGAAACAACGGCGACCTGCTGTCTGGCGCGGGTCCGTTCGGCAATGTCGGCAGCGATGCCCGCCAGCCAGTCACGCCGCACCGCACCATCTGGATCGACGAGCAGTGCCGACCCGATCTTGACGATCAGACGCGAACAGGTGGCGGGGGGAAACAGGCTCATCGCGCCGCCGATAGCGCGATGCACCGTCGTCGCCAATGCGAATGTCATGATGGCGTCGGTTGACGTAATTTACTTCCAAAGTTGTCGAACTTGTCTCTGCATCGACCCCGCAAGGACCAGACCGGCGCGGGCGCCGGGAATGGCGGGCAGAGTGCGGCAGCTTGTTGTGGAGATTATGTCACCGGAATAATGTAGGAAAGCACTAATTTTGCGGGTGGGGATGTCTGTTTTGGGGGTGGCAAGCTGACCGAATGTCCTATCGGGTCCGATAGAGCTCAACCGCCTGTCTTACGAGCAATTCTTCGGTCTCTTCCATATTGGTGCCCGTGTAAGCCTCCATTCGCCATGTTCCGTCGAGATAGTGCTCGCCGAGTGGTGACTCCAAAAAGCTCACGATTCCGCGCAGCTCTTCCTCGGTGAATTCCCAGTTGATATGGCTCTCATATGCTTCCTGATATTGAGGGCGATATTTCTCATAGGCCCTTTCAGCGCGTCAATGGGGCCGGTCCACTGCTCAATCAGTGTGCTGTTCCGTGGAGCATTTTCAGTGCCTTGCGCCCATCCCAGCTCGGGCATGAAAGCGTATCTTTCTAGAAAACTCCCTGTGTCGATCCGGCCTTGAAGGCCAGATGCCTTCATAAACTTATGAATCAGAACCGACTTCTCTGCGCTTGGCGGGGAGGATTCCTGTGCGGACGGCGCAATCATCGCTTGGGAACTTTGCGGCTCCGCGTTAGCCGGCGAATTAAGGCCGAGGGTCAGCAGAGCAATGCAAATTAGCCTTTTCATTCAGGCACTATGACATCTTTGCCGACGGCCGCAATCGGTCGATTACGGCCGTCACGGCAGGCAAGGCTGATTAGCGGCTGCCGCCGAAGGTGTAGCTGAAGGCGACACCGACCGACGGCTGGCCGCGGCTGCCGAGTTGACGCGTCACCGGCGAGTCTGCCGCATCGCCGACCAGCCGGTCATAGCGGCCATATACGGCGATGCCCCAGTTCCGCCCGAGCATCCGGTGATAGCCGGCGGTCGCGCCGATCGACTGGACCCCGCCGTCGGCATCATAGGCGGGCAGGCCGGAGGTCGCGGCGGCGGCGGGGGTCACGCCGAAATAGGCGTTGGTGTATTTGGCATCGCCCAGCGTCACGCGCGGGCCGATCGAGAAAAGCCAGTCGTCGCCCTCGCGCGCGATATAATCGGCGCTCACTTCGCCAACCCAGCCCTTGTGGCCGCTCAGTGCTTTGCGGCCTTCGACGCGGACGCGAATTGCGGGCGTGAGGGACACCTGTGCAAAACCGCCGGCTTCAAACGAGAAGCCAACCTTTGGTAGATCGGCGCCAATGTCGGCGACGGTACGTTTGCCGATCAAGCCCAGCGCCGGCCCGAAAGCAAAGTTCCCGGACTGAATGAGCGGTCCGCCAAAGCTCTCGTCGGCGGCCTCGAAGGTGAAGTCGGTTCCGACGCGCTCGCGCGAGACATCGATATAGGGGCCGAACGACAGATCTTTCGATCCGGGCCATGACGGTGACAGCTGCGGCCCAAGGATAACGCGGGTTCGCTTTTCGGAGCCGCTGGCCGCTTCCTGCGCATGGGCAGGAAGGGCGGCGACGCCGAGAATGGGGGCAGCGCAGAGCAGAAACTTGATCGCACGACGGGGAGAGAACATCCGGAATCCCTTGTTGTTTATGCTACAAGGCGCGCGCCCCGTTTAAGTTCCTAAACCGGCGACCAGTCGGTCGTTTCTTCGCCCTCGTCGTTGCGCACGACGGGGCGCTTTTCGGGGCCGATGATTTCAAGCAGCTTGTCGAGGATCGCGGGCACGCCCGCACCGCTCGCGCCCGACAGCGCCATCACCGGCGCGCCGCTTGCTTCGGCAAGCTCGGCCGACAGCGCCGCAACCAGTTCATCGTCGAGCGTGTCGATCTTGTTGAGCGCGACGATCACCGGCTTATCGATAAGATCGGCGCCATAGGCTTCGAGCTCGTCGCGGACGATGCGGTAGCTGGTGGCGACATCCTCGTCATTGGCGTCGACGAGATGGAGAAGCACGCGGCAGCGTTCGATATGGCCGAGGAATCGGTCGCCGACCCCGGCGCCGTCGGCGGCGCCCTCAATCAGGCCGGGGATGTCGGCGACGACAAACTCATTGCCCTTGTGGCTGACCACCCCGAGTTGCGGGCGCAGGGTAGTAAAGGCGTAAGCGCCGACCTTCGCCTGCGCGTTGGTGACGCCGTTGATGAAGGTGGATTTGCCCGCGTTGGGCAGCCCGACGAGGCCCGCGTCGGCGAGCAGCTTGAGCCGCAGCCACACCCACTTCTCCTCGCCCGGCCAACCGGGGCCGTGCTGGCGCGGGGCGCGGTTGGTGCTCGTCTTGTACGATGCGTTGCCGCGCCCGCCGTCGCCGCCGCGCAGGAAGACGAGCGTCTCGCCTTCCTTGGTCAGGTCGGCGAGCAGACTGCGGTCCTCGTCGTCGTCGAGGATCTGGGTGCCGATCGGAACCTGAATGACGAGGTCGGGTCCGCCCGCGCCGGTGCGATCGCGCCCCGCGCCGGGGGTACCGCGCTTGGCCTTGAAATGCTGCGTGTAGCGAAAGTCGATCAGCGTGTTGAGCCCGGCGACGGCTTCGAAGATGATGTCGCCGCCCTTGCCGCCATTGCCCCCGTCGGGGCCGCCATATTCGACATATTTTTCGCGCCGGAAGCTGACCGCACCGGGGCCGCCGTCGCCGGACTTGATGTAGATTTTTGCTTGGTCGAGGAAATGCATGGGAAGCCTTCGGAGCGGAAAACATCGCGTTCGCATCGCGTGAAGCGGCGTCGGCGATGGTCCTTATTCATGTGGCGGCGTCACCTTTGGCGACGTCGCTCGGCACGAACTGTGTGGTTGGGTTGCGCACCCCTTAGTCGCAGCGCGCCGAAATGGCCAGTTTTGTGATGCATCCGCGATCGGTTCGACGAAATGCGCTGGCGCAGCGCCAAGCCGACGCAACTTTACGGGCGGGTGCTCGTTGGGTGGGTAAGGCATCGCACGATGCTCGACCCGGAATTTTCCCGAAAGGATTTCAAATGTTTGACAACAAGAATGTCAGCACGCTCAATTCGCTGATCGCCACCACGCTCGACAGCGTCGATGGCTATCGCAAAGCCGCCGAAGAGGCGAACGCGGCGCAGTTTCGCGACATCTTTCTCAACCGTGCCAATGAGCGCCAGACGATCGTCACCGCCTTTCAGACCAAGGTTCGCGAACTTGGCGGCAATCCCGAAGACGATGGTACTGTGCTCGCATCGGCGCACCGCGCGTTCCTGGGTCTGCGCGACGCGCTGACCGGTGACCGCAACGATTCGGCGGTTGTTGCCGAGGTCGAGCGCGGCGAGGATCACATCAAGGCGAAGTTTGAAAGCGCGCTGAAGGACGGCGATCTTGATCCGGCCGTGCAGCAGCTGATCCAGAGCAGCTTTGCCTCGGTCCGCGACGGCCATGACCAGATGTCGGCGCTGAAGCATCAGCTTAACGCCAGCTAAGACCTTCTCCCGCCCTCCCGGAGAAGCATGGAAACGGCGGTCCCGATAATCGGGGCCGCCGTTTTTATTTGGGGTTTTGCGCCGCCCAGAAATTCGCGATGCGGCCGGTGATGAGCTCGCACGCCAGCGCGCGCGCGGTATCGCGCGGCAGTCCGAGCGCTTCGGCCATTGCGCCGCCGAGCTGAGCGTCGCCGAGCGCCATCAGCACCAGCGCCAGCGTGTCTTCATGCATCAGGCGCTTTTCGTGCGCGTCGGGCGCCATGCCGTCGATCAGCTTATGGATCGCATCGACGATCGGATCGAGCGCATCCTCGTTGCCCGTCGCCGCCATCCATGTGGCGAGCGCACCCGCGCCGCCGCTGTCGAACGCGTCAAACGCCAGGTCGACGATCTCGCGCACATTGCGCTCGCCCGGGGGGGATGCGGCCATTTTTTCGCCGATCGTCGCGCACACGGTTTCGGCGAGATAGGCGGCGAGCGCCTTTTGCAGCCCCGCCGCGCTGCCGAAATGGTGGAGCAGATTGGCGTGGGTGCGGTCGATGCGCCCCGCGACCGCCTTCAGCGTCACCGCCGCCGGCCCGGTTTCGATCAATATTTCGCGCGCGGCCTGAAGGGCAACGAACCGGCTCTCCTCAGGACTCAGGCGCTTCTTCACTATTGACATGCTTGTAAGTAAACCCTAGATATTTCCCCATCGCCCCTTTTCGACGGTATGAACCATATGTCCAGCCTTTCCCTCTCCCCGACCCCCGCCGACCTGTCGATCACGCCGCGCGACATGCGCTTTGGCCGTGAGGACAAGCAGGGCCGCTGGTGGCTGAACGGCGACCCGATCGCCTCGGCTTTCCACACCGCGCTGTCGGTAACCTTCCCGCGCGGCGAGGCGATGTTCATCGAAGCGGTCAAGGCGCACCGTGACGGCGTGCCCGACAAGCTGGCGCGCGAAATCCGCGCCTTTACGCAGCAGGAAGTGATCCACAGCCGCGAGCATGTCGTGTTCAACAAGAAAGCGGCCGAAGCGGGTTACGACCTCAGCGAGCTGGAAGCCGACGTCAACCAGGTGCTCGACCTGATCAAGCAGCGCCCCCAGATCGTCAACCTGATGGCGACGATCGCGCTGGAACATTATACCGCGATGATGGCATCGGTGATGCTGCGCGACGAAAGCATGTATGCGGGCGCCGAGCCCGAATGGGCAGCGCTGTGGAAATGGCACGCGATCGAAGAGATCGAGCATAAGGGCGTCGCCTACGACACCTGGCTGCACGCGACCAAAGACTGGAGCCGGTTCAAGCGCTGGCGCGCCAAGTCGATCATGATGCTGCTCGTCACCAGCCGCTTCTGGCCGAAGCGGATCAAGGGCATGAAGAATCTGCTCAAGCAGGACGGGCTGACCGGCTGGCGCGTCACCGCGCGTATCTGGTGGTATCTGCTCGGGTCGCCGGGGGTGCTGCGCAAGAGCTTCCTGCCGTGGCTCAGCTATTTCCTGCCCGGTTTCCACCCGTGGAACCACGACGATCGCGCGCTGATCCAGAAATATGAAAGCGACTATGCAGACGCGGTGATGCCGGCGCATGCGTCGGGGCCGGATTTGGTCGCCGCTGCGGCTTGAGGATCAGTCGTCGGTAGCGACGAGCGCCCGCGGTGCAATGCGGTAGCCCCAGACGCACAGCCCGAGCATGAACAGGTTCGAGACGAGGTCGATCGCCATCAAACGCGTCATCACCGGCACGACAAACACGAAATAATAGTTGAACCAGAAAAAGGGCAGCAGCGCCGCGCCGTAGATGACGAAGGTGCTGCGGGTCCAGCGGCTGAACGCGATGAACAGCCCGCCGAGCACCGCCTGTGCCCCGAAACAGCCCAACAAGAGCGCGCTCGTCGTGCTGAGATGCTGATATTCGGGACTGATCCCCAGGCGTTCGACCATGTGCGGCGTGACGAGGCACCAGGCGCCGAGGATCAGAAAGGGCAGGGCAAGCAGGCGCTGCGGCCAGAGGGGCGTCAACATGACGCGATATTATCAGCCTGGCGCGCGCCCGCCAATGCCGGGCTGGACGCGCTGGCCGTGGTCCCATATCCCCCTGCGGGTGGAGGGGACCATGCAACCACAAATGACCGCTGCGGAAGTCACGCAGCTCGAGCTACAGTTGGCAGGACTATCGTCACTGCTCGAATTCGGCTGCGGCGGCAGCACGCTGGTCGCGGCGCGGCAGGTGCGGCGGATCGTCAGTGTCGACAGCGATCCCGCTTGGTTGGCCAAAGTGCAGGCGGACATTGCGGGCGAAGCGGTGGAGTTCACGGCGTTCCACGCCGACATCGGGGCGGTCGGCGAATGGGGTTATCCGACCGACGAAAGCCGCCTGCGCGACTGGCCGCGCTATCACAGCCAGATCTGGCGCGGGATGAGCGGCAGCCCCGATGCGGTGCTGATCGACGGGCGCTTTCGCGTCGCATGCCTGTTGCAGGCGATCATCCACTGCAAACCCGACTGCATCCTGCTGTTTCACGACTTTCCGGACCGGCCCTATTATCAGGCGGTGCTTAAGCATGTCGATGTGCTGGCGCGCGTCGATACGCTCGCGGTGATGCGGACGAAGGCGCAGGTCGATGGCACTGCCGTGCTGCACGACCTGTTCGATCATTTTCTCAACCCCGATTGACCCGCCCGCCGCGCTTCGGCACATCCGCGCCATGCCTGTCGTCGCACCTGTCATCGAAACTGCCCGCCTCCGCCTGCGCTCCGGGCGGCTGGCCGATAAGCATAATCATGTCGCCATGTGGGCCGATGAACGGGTCACGCGCTTTATCGGCGGCGAACCGCGCGCGCCCGATGTCAGTTGGGGGAAGTTTTTGAGCGCGGCCGGATTGTGGCCGGTGATGGGCTTTGGTTATTGGGTATTCGCCGACAAGGCGACCGACGCGCTCGTCGGAATGGGTGGCCTGTCCTATTTCGGGCGCGGCATAGCCGAGCTGGAGGGATTGCCCGAGGCAGGTTGGGCGTTAGATGCCGATCACTGGGGTGCCGGATTTGCGACCGAAGCGATGACCGCTGCATTGGGGTGGGCGGACGCCAACCTTGATGCGCCCGAGGTGCGGTGCATTATCGATGCCGGCAATGATGCGTCCGAGCGCGTCGCTGCCAAGCTCGGATTCCGGTGCATCGGCGAAAGCGATACGCTGGGGCATGTCGTGGCGATCTATTCGCGGAGGCGCGGCGGGTCGCTTTAGCCCGGATTGCCAACGGCTTCATACGGCCCAAGGTTTCGCCTGGCGGTGCTAGCGTGTCCGTTCCCGTTCCAGAAATTCGCCGACGACTTTCAGTCCAAATTCGTCGGTGACGAAGCTCTGGCCGATGCCGCGGGTCAGAATCAGCGGCAATTTGCCGCCGCGCACCTTCTTGTCATGCGCCATATGCGCGGCCAGCGCCGCGCCGTCGGCTTCGACCCCCGCGCTTGCCAGATCGTTCGGCAAGCCGACCGCGGCGAGATGCGCGCCCCCCCGGGGGGCGGGCGGGCGCGGGGGCCGACCATTGAAATGCGCAAAAAGGAGG
>NZ_JAIBES010000084.1 GCF_019459305.1 Sphingopyxis sp.
TGTTTTTTTTTTTTTATTTTGTGTTGTTTTGTCATTAAGTGGTATGGGGTTCAATTCGTGGGGGTTTTTGGGGGTTGATGCCGTTCTATGGGTTTAATGGTTGTTGCGTTTTAATGGGGCGTCACAAACGGGCGGGCCCCCTGCTGATGCAGCCGAAAAATCAGCGCTGCTGCGGGTTGTTGCGGTCCTGATCGGAACGCTGACCGCCCTGCTGGCGATCCTGGCCGCCATTCTGCTGTTGCTGATGCTGTTTGCGACGCTGTTCTTCGTCGCGCTGCTGCTGCTCATTGGGGTTTTGGTTTGCCACTTTCTCTCTCCATTTGCGTCCCGCCGTTGCGTGCGGGACATGCGGGACATCAGGTCAACCCCTCGGCCGGGGACGATGTTGCGCTTCGATGTCGGCGTTTCGCCGGAGCGTGACGACGGTGCGACCAATGTTATTTCCTTGCGGCAACCTGTGCGGCGGTGATCGGTTCGTTCAATGACTATGTTCAGCTTATTCGGTTAGGTCGATGGGCGAGGGCGGCCTATCCTCTCCATCCTAAGGTGAAAGGATGAGCCAATCGACTCGCGACCGGCCCCAACCGAAGTGCTAGCGGTGACCCGCCGGTCGCCCCAGCGTCACGCGCCCGTCATCCTGCCGCGCCACTCTATTCAACGATAAACCCAAAGGAGAGACTGTATGAACGACCAGACCCCCATCGGCAGCGGCTGCCCGGTCCATCAGCCCGGCGGCGTGCGTTCGCTGCTTGGCCGCACCAACAAGGATTGGTGGCCCGACATGTTGGCGACCGAAGTCCTCACTCCCAATGGCCCGTCGAACCCGATGGGCGACGATTTCGACTATTCGAAGGCCTTCGCGCTGCTCGACTATTCGGCGCTGAAGGCCGATCTGACCGCACTGATGACCGACAGCCAGCCCTGGTGGCCGGCCGACTATGGCCATTACGGTCCCTTCTTCATCCGCATGGCTTGGCACGCGGCGGGTACCTATCGCACCGCCGACGGCCGCGGCGGCGCCAACAGCGGGCAGCAGCGTTTTGCGCCGCTCGACAGCTGGCCCGATAACGGCAACCTCGACAAGGCGCGCCGCCTGTTGTGGCCGATCAAGCAGAAATACGGCAACAAGATCAGCTGGGCCGACCTGTTCATTCTGACCGGCAATGTCGCGATCGAAAGCATGGGCGGTCCGGTGTTCGGCTTCGGCGGTGGCCGCGCCGATGTGTTCGAGCCCGAACGCGACATTTACTGGGGCAGCGAAGACAAGTGGGTCAACGAAGGCGTCCAGACGCGTATCGACCTCGACAAGGGCATGGAGGCCCTCGAAGGCCCGCTTGCCGCGATTCAGATGGGTCTGATCTACGTCAACCCGGAAGGGCCGGGCGGCAATCCCGATCCGCTGCAGTCGGCGCGCGACATGCGCGCGACCTTTGAGCGAATGGCGATGAATTCCGAAGAAACGGTCGCGCTGACCGCGGGCGGCCACACCTTTGGCAAGGCGCATGGCAATGGCGACGCTTCGCTGCTCGGCGCCGCGCCCTCCGGCGGTGACCTCGCCGCCTTGGGCTTCGGCTGGGTCAGCAGCCATGAGAGCGGCGGCATCGGCGAACACACTGTGACCAGCGGGATCGAAGGATCGTGGGTCAACACCCCCACCGAATGGTCGGAGAATTATTTCCGCCTGTTGCTCGACTATGATTATGAGCTCGTCCATTCGCCTGCCGGTGCACAGCAGTGGCAACCCATCAACCAGAAGGCGGAGGATATGGCTCCGGCGGCGTGGGATTCGAACATCAAGGTTCCGACCATGATGACGACGGCCGACATGGCGCTCAAGATGGATCCCGAGTTCCGCGCGATCAGCGAGAAATTCCGCAACGATCACGAAGCCTTCAAGGACGCCTTTGCGCGCGCCTGGTTCAAGCTGTGTCACCGAGACATGGGACCGAAGGTCCGGTACCTCGGCCCCGAAGTTCCGGCCGAAGACCTGATCTGGCAGGATCCGATCCCCGCCGGCACGATGCCTTCGGACGCCGAAGTCGCGGCGGTGAAGGAAAAAATTGCCAATAGCGGCCTGACCGTCAGCCAGCTGATCAAGACCGCCTGGGCCTCTGCCAGCACCTACCGCAAGTCGGACCATCGTGGCGGTGCCAATGGCGCGCGCGTTCGGCTGGCACCGCAAAAGGACTGGGAGGTTAACGAACCGGCGATGCTGGCGAAGGTGATCGAAACCCTCGACGGGCTGCGCGGCAATTTATCGATCGCCGATGCTATCGTGCTTGGCGGTGTGGTTGGGCTGGAAAAGGCGATCAAGGATGCGGGATTCAACGTCGCGGTGCCGTTCACCGGCGGCCGCGGCGATGCGACTGCGGAACAGACTGACGCCGACAGCTTCGATGTCATGGAACCCGAGGCCGATGCGTTCCGCAATTATCTCGGCAAGAAGAAGCTGGCGATCAAGACCGAGGAAATGATGCTCGACCGCGCCTCGTTGCTCGGCCTGTCGGTACCCGAAATGACGGTGCTGGTCGGCGGGCTGCGCGTACTCGGCGCCAATCATGGCGAACGCGGCCACGGCCACTTCACCAAGCGGTCGGGCCAGCTGACCAACGACTTCTTCGTCAACCTGCTCGACATGACCAATGTCTGGAAGGCTGTCGATGGGTCGGACAATCAGGAATATGTCGCCACCGACCGCAAGGGCGGCGGTGAGACCTGGCGCGCCACCCGTGCCGACCTGGTGTTCGGTTCCAATTCGGAGCTGCGCGCGGTGGCCGAAGTCTATGCCGAAACGGGTCATGAAGAAAAGTTCGTCAAGGACTTCGTCAAGGCCTGGACCAAGGTGATGGACGCCGATCGGTTCGACCTCGTCTGATCGGGACCAGCCGAACAGATGACGGGCCGCGCCCCGCCCCCGGGGACATGGGCCTGGGGGCGGGTCTTTCTTTTTGGGGCATGGGCTCGCCGCTTCGTAAAAAGCAGCGAGTTCTCCCGCGAAGGCGGGAGCCCATCTCCTGCTAGTTCATGTTGAACCCACCGGGGATGGGTCCCTGCGTTTCACGACGCGGACGATGGTGACGCCGTTGAGCGCGCGTCCATTGCGCTCAATGTTAACAATGAAAAATTGGATTTGACCGCCTGGGCCGCCCCGGGTCATGTTGACGGCGACAACATTGAGTCGCGGAACGGATGTGCCATGCGAACCTTGCTCTATGCCATCGGGCCGATGCTGTTCGATTCGCTCGGCATCATCGTCTTCGCGGTGTTGCTGGCCTTGGGTGCCGGGATCGTCACCGCCACGGTCGCCGGGACGGTCGTCGCGGTTGCGGTCGGCGGCTATGAACTCGCGCGCGGGCACAAGGTCGCGGCGTTGCAGTGGATCAGCCTGGCGTCGGTGCTCCTCGCCGCTGCAGCGACGCTGTTTACCGGCGATCCGCGTTTCGTGATGGCGAAGCCGACGATCGTCTATCTGATCGTCGGAACGGTGATGCTGCGCAAGGGCTGGCTCAACCGCTATATTCAGCCCAAGCGACTGGCGCTGGTCGGCGACGTGATGGACCGGTTCGGTTTTATCTGGGCGGCGATGATGTTTGCGAGCGCGGGACTCAACCTGGTCGTCGCGGTGTTTTTCACCGCATCGTGGCCGTTGTTCATCGGGATATTCCCGCTGGCGTCGAAATTCGGTCTGTTCGCGGTCCACATTGCGGTGGTACATTTCATCGGACAAGCGCGGCTGCGGCGTGGTGCGGGCGGCCAGTTGGAACCGCTCGCCGCAGAATAATTGAACCGATCCTCGCAAACCCGTTCGTGCTGAGCTTGCCGCAGCACCGTTCTTCCTTTCAGCGTTACCGAAGAAGAACGGCCCTTCGACAAGCTCAAGGCGTACGGAAGATGGGTGTTAGGCAGGCCTAGTCGGCGTCGAGGCCGTAGGCGGTGTGCAGAACACGCACCGCGAGTTCGGTTTCATCCTCGTCGATCAGCACGCTGACCTTGATCTCGCTGGTCGAGATCGCCTGGATGTTGATACCGCGATCGGCAAGCGCGCGGAACATCGTGCTCGCAACCCCGGCGTGGCTCTTCATACCGACCCCGACGACGCTGATCTTTGCCACCTTGTCGTCGCTGATGATGCGGTTGAAGCCGATCTTTTCCTTCGCGGCGTCGAGCAGGTCGATCGAGCGCAGCAGGTCGGTCTGGGGCACGGTGAAGGTCACGTCGGTCTCGCCCTTGTCGCGGCCGACGTTCTGGATGATCATGTCGACGTTGATCCCCGCCGCGGCGAGCGGGCCAAAGATGTTGGCGACGCCGCCGGGCCGGTCGGGCACGCGGGTGACGATGACCTTCGCTTCATTCTTGTCGTGGGCGATGCCGGTGATCAGCTGCCGTTCCATCTGATGTTCCTCTATTTCCTCGTCGCTGACGATCATCGTGCCGCGGGCGGGGGCTTCGTCGCCCTCGACGAAGCTGGAGAGCACTTGCACGCGCACGCCCTCTTTCATCGCGAGTCCGACCGAGCGGGTCTGGAGCACCTTGGCGCCGACGCTCGCGAGTTCGAGCATTTCTTCATAGGTGACATAGTCGAGCTTGCGCGCGCGCGCGACGATGCGCGGGTCGGTGGTGTAGACGCCGTCGACGTCGGTGTAGATGTCGCAGCGATCGGCCTTGAGTGCCGCGGCCACGGCGACCGCACTGGTGTCTGACCCGCCGCGTCCGAGCGTCGATACGCGGCCATCGTCCATCAGGCCCTGGAAGCCGGGGATCACCGCAACCTCGCCGCGCCCCAACGCGGCGCCGAGCGCGCCGGTGTCTATGTCGGCGATGCGCGCGCGGGCATGCGCTTCTTCGGTGCGGATCGGCAATTGCCAGCCGAGCCAGCTGCGCGCTGGGGTGCCCATCGCCTGCAACGTCAGTGCGAGCAGGCCCGAGGTGATCTGTTCGCCCGCGGCGACAACGACGTCATATTCGGCGGGGTCGTAGCGCGGGTTCGCCTCGCGGCAGAAATTGACGAGACGGTCGGTCTCGCCCGCCATCGCCGACACCACGACCGCGACCTCGTTGCCCTGCGCAACTTCGCGCGCGACGAGTTTCGCGACGGTGCGAATCCGCTCGGTGCCCGCCATCGACGTGCCCCCGAATTTCATCACGATCCGCGCCATCTCGCCCCGCTTTCAAGAAACTGGTTTCTACCGCAACATTCGAACAATTCCGCGGCGCTCGGCTGTTAGGGAAGGGGGCGCGGGAAGGCAAGAGGAGCCCGCGCCGCAGCGGATAGAATTTCTTGCATGGGGCGAGGGGGAGTGCCACATCGCGGGGCATGAGCGCTGCCACAATCAACCCCCATGAAGCCGCCCATTTCGGCGCGCTCGCCGCCGACTGGTGGGATCCGCACGGCTCTTCGGCGATGCTGCACAAGCTGAACCCGGTGCGGCTGGCCTATATCCGCGCGCAGATCGACGCGCATTGGCATGTCGGCGCGCGCGAGCGTTTTGCGCTGGCTGGCAGAACGGCAATCGATGTCGGGTGCGGCGCGGGGCTGCTGGCCGAGCCGCTGGCGCGCATGGGCGGACAAGTGACGGGCGTCGATGCGGCGCCGGAGAACATCGCGGCGGCGAGCGCGCATGCGGTGGGGCAGGGGTTGGAGATCGACTATTTTGCGGGCGAGCTGGCTGCCTTTCCGCCTGCGACATTTGATCTCGTCACCTCGATGGAGGTGGTGGAGCATGTTACCGACCCGGCGGCGTTCATCGCCGGCCTCACGGCAAGACTGGCGCCCGGCGGGTTGATGATCCTCTCGACCCCGAACCGGACGATGCTGTCGAAGCTGCTGCTCGTCGAGGCGGCCGAACGCGTTGGCGCGGTGCCGCGCGGCACGCATGACTGGGACCAGTTTCTGAAGCCTGAGGAGCTGACCAAGCTGCTCGAAGGCGCGGGGTTAGAGGTTGTTGATCGCACCGGCCTGTCGCCTTCGCCCGCGAAGGGCTTCAAACTGGGTGGCAGTGAGGCGCTGAACTATCTGGTCGCGGCACGGTGGCCGGGCTGATAGATTTCCCTATCAAATCGTCCTTGCGAGCGTAGCGAAGCAATCCATGGCGGTTTACGCGGGCTCCGGATTGCTGCATCGCCTTCGGCTCCCCGCAATGACGGAGCTCAGAAATCGACATCCTCATAATATTTCGGCGGCGTCACGATTTCCATCCGCTCGGCCAGCAGCGGGCGAAAGCTGGGGCGGGATTTCAGGCCTGAATACCAGCCTTTCGTCTGCTCGTGACCGGTCCAGTCGATGCCGCCCAGATAGTCAGCGACCGAGATATGCGCCGCGGCGGTCAGGTCGGCGAGGCTCATCGTTGCGCCGGCGAGCCAAGTGCGGTGGTCGATGAGATAATCGACATAGTCGAGATGGTTGTTCGCCGCCTTCATCGCCTCGCGCAGCGCACCGCCGTCGGGGGGCTGGCGGTGGACGATGCGTTTCTGCATCCGCTCGAACAGCAACGGGCCGGTGACTTCGTAATAGAAATCATGGTCGAACCACGCTGTCAGGCGGCGGATTTCGGCACGGTTAGCCGCAGTGCCGTTGATCATCGCCTTGCCTTCGACGGTTTCTTCGAAATATTCGGAAATCGCCATGCTGTCCATCAGCACCTGGCCGCGCGCCTGATCGACCATCACGGGGGTGCGGCCCGCCGGATTGAGGTCGATGAACTCGTCGCGGCGTTCCCACGGCGATTCGCGGATTAACTCATAACCGACGCCCTTTTCGCCCAGCAACAGGCGAACCTTGCGCGAAAAGGGACAGAGCGGGAATTGATAGAGTTGCCACATGGATCCGGCATAGCGGCAGCGGGGCGCCCCGCGCAACGGCTATGGCGCGGTGCGGCCGTTCTGGTGGTGGATTGTCACTTAGCGGCGTGGCACGGTGCGTTCGCGTTCCCATTGCGCGGCCATATCGCGCGCCATGTCCTTGAGCACCGGCGCGTAAACCGCGAGTGCCGAGGCGGCTTGTCCGGCCATCCGCGTGGTCGCGCGGACGTCGGCGCCCATGCGATCAGCGTAATCGGGATCGCGCCCGGCGACCTCGCCCAGCGTCGCATCGCGGGGGATATAGGCGGCATCGGATTCGGGGTCGACGCGGGCAATGGCGTCGGCGAGTGGGCCGACCGGCATCTGCATCAGCGCGCCGACGATCGCGGTGATCGTGTCGGCCATGCGGTCCTGTGCCACCGGATCGTTCAGCGTTGCGACGGTATCGCGCAGTTCGGGGTCGGCGGCGGCCGCGGGCAGCGGCGCGGCGACCGCAAGCAGGGGGAGGGCGATCAAGGCGAAGCGGGTCATGGCTGTCATCCTTTCAGAGGACGCAAGATTCGGTAAAGGCGCTATGTTTAGCGATGTAACGCTTTCGCTGGGCTGAACGTGCCACCGCGTTGCGATGAACTGCAGCCGGAACGGGGTGATCGATCCTCGCTGTGGCGAAGCCATCGTGAGGGGGACCGTTCGCGGAGCGAATGGTGGAGGGGCAGCAACATCGCGTCATGAACCCTCCGTCAGCGTCTTCGCGCTGCCACCTCCATTGCTGTGCGACAGGGAAGATTACTCTGCCGCGACGACCTCGGCCTCGGCATCGCTTAGCGGCCAAGTCAGGCGCGAGAGCATTTCCTTCGGACACACCTGCCAGAACTGGTCTTTCCAGCGATCCCAGTCGGCAAGGATTTCGCTCGACCATTTGCTTCCTGTCGCCTTGGCATGATCTTCGACCAGATCCTTCACCACCGCTTCCCAATGCGCACTGTCGATCCGCTGCCAGACGATCGATTCGGCATTGGCGCGGCGTTCGAACTGGCCGTCGGCGTCGAGGATGAAGGCCATGCCGCCGGTCATTCCGGCACCGAAGTTGGAGCCGACGGGCCCGAGGATCACCGCGGTGCCGCCGGTCATATATTCGCAGCCATTGGCGCCACAGCCCTCGACGACGACCTTTGCGCCCGAGTTGCGGACCGCGAAGCGCTCGCCCGCCTGACCCGCCGCGAGCAAGGTGCCCGACGTCGCGCCGTAGAGGACGGTGTTGCCGATAATGCTGTTGTGCTGGCTGACCAGCGGGCTCGACACGGTGGGGCGCACTACGATGCGGCCGCCCGACAGACCTTTGCCGACATAGTCATTGGCGTCGCCGAACACTTCGAGGGTGATGCCGCTGCACAGGAAGGCGCCGAGCGACTGGCCCGCGGTGCCGCGCAGGCGGACCTGAACATGATTGTCGGCGAGCCCGTTCATGCCGAACCTCGCGGTGACCTCGGCCGACAGGCGGGTGCCGACAGCGCGGTGAGTGTTGCGGACATTATAGGTCAGCTGCATCCGCTCGCCGCGTTCGAACAGCGGTTTTGCGTCGCTGAGGATCTGAGCGTCGAGGCTGTCGGGGACCGGATTGCGAAGCAGCCCGTGCGAGCGGCGCTGGTTGTCGGGCGCGTCGACTTTGGCGAGGATCGGGTTGAGGTCGAGATCGTCGAGATGTTCGGCGCCGCGGCTGACCTGGCGCAGCAATTCCGTGCGGCCGATGACCTCGTCAAGGCTGGTCACCCCCAGCTTGGCGAGGATTTCGCGCACCTCCTCGGCGATGAAGGTCATCAGGTTGATGACTTTCTCGGGGCTGCCGGTGAATTTCGCCCGCAGCTTTTCATCCTGCGTGCAGACGCCGACGGGGCAGGTGTTGCTGTGGCACTGGCGCACCATGATGCAGCCCATCGCGACCAGGCTGAGCGTCCCGATGCCATATTCCTCGGCACCCAAAATCGCGGCGATCACGATATCGCGACCGGTCTTGAGGCCGCCATCAGTGCGCAGGCGGATACGGTGGCGCAGGCCATTGAGGGTCAGCACCTGATTGACTTCGGACAGGCCCATTTCCCACGGGGTGCCGGCATATTTGACGCTAGTTTGGGGGCTGGCGCCGGTGCCGCCGGTGTTGCCGGCGACGAGGATGACGTCGGCATGTGCCTTGGCGACGCCGGCCGCGACGGTCCCGATGCCCGCCGAGCTGACGAGCTTCACGCAGACGCGCGCCTTCGGGTTGATCTGCTTGAGGTCGTAGATCAGCTGCGCGAGATCCTCGATCGAATAGATGTCGTGATGCGGCGGCGGGCTGATCAGCGTCACGCCCGGCGTCGCATGACGTAGACGCGCGATAAACTCGGTGACCTTGAAGCCCGGAAGCTGGCCGCCTTCGCCAGGCTTGGCGCCCTGTGCGACCTTGATCTCGATCTCGTCGCAGGCACCGAGATATTCGGCGGTGACCCCGAAACGGCCGCTCGCGATCTGCTTGATGTTGCTGTTGGCGTTGTCGCCATTGGCATAGGGCTGGTAGCGTTCGCGCGCTTCGCCGCCTTCGCCCGACACCGCCTTGGCGCCGATGCGGTTCATCGCGATCGCCAGCGTTTCATGCGCCTCGGGCGACAGCGCGCCGAGCGACATGCCGGGGGTGACGAAGCGCTTGCGGATCTCGGTGATCGCCTCGACGCTGTCGAGCAACACGCCCTGCGCCGGATAGTTGAATTCCATCAGGTCGCGAAGGTACACGGGCGGCAGGTCGGCGACCCCGCGCGAGAATTGCAGATAGGTCGAATAACTGTCGGTCGCGACCGCGGTCTGCAACAAATGCATCAGTTGCGCCGAATAGGCATGCGTCTCGCCGCCCGCGCGCTGGCGATAAAAACCGCCGATGGGCAGGGTGGTGGCGCGCTGGTCGAACGCGGCCTCATGCTTTTCGGTCGCGTTGATGAACAGTGATTGATAGCCTTCGCCCGAAATCTTCGCCGGCATGCCGGGGAACAGATCGTTGACCAGCGCGCGGGAGAGGCCGACCGCTTCGAAATTATAGCCGCCGCGATAGCTGGAGATCACTGCGATCCCCATTTTGGCGAGGATCTTGAGCAGCCCGTCGTCGATCGCCTTGCGGAAGCGCAGGCGGCAATCGTCGAGCGACAGCGCGCTGCCGAACAGTCCGCGCGCGTGCCGGTCGGCAATCGCGGCTTCGGATAGATAAGCGTGGACTGTGGTCGCGCCGACCCCGATCAGCACCGCAAAGGCATGGGTGTCGAGCACCTCGGCGGAGCGGACGTTGATCGAGGCGTAACTGCGCAGCCCCTTGCGGACGAGATGGGTGTGGACGGCGGCGGCGGCGAGCACCATCGCCATGCCGACGCGATCCTCCCCAATGCTTTGGTCGGTCAGGAACAGTTCGCTGCGTCCGGCGCGCACCGCATCCTCGGCCTCGCGGCGGACGCGCGCGATCGCCTCGCGCAAGCTCGCGGCATCGCCGCCGACGGGGAAAGTGCAATCGATGTCGGCGACCGCATCGCCGAAATAGGCGCGCAGGCGATCCCAGTCGTCGCCGACAAGCACGGGGCTGTCGATCACGAGGACGTGGTCGCTTTGGCCCTTTTCATCGAGGATATTGGCGAGGTTGGCAAAGCGCGTCTTCAGGCTCATGACATGCCGTTCGCGCAGACTGTCGATCGGCGGGTTGGTGACCTGGCTGAAATTCTGGCGGAAAAACTGCGCGACGTGGCGCGGCTTGTCGGAGATGACCGCGAGCGGGGTGTCGTCGCCCATCGACCCGATCGCTTCCTTGGCGTCCTCGACCATCGGCGAGAGGATCAGCTCCATATCTTCCATGGTCAGGCCCGCGGCGACCTGGCGGCGCAGCAATTCGCTGCGCTCGAAGGTCGGCAGGCTCGATTTGCCGCCCTTGGGCAGGTCGGCCATGGTGCGGAAGCCTTTGACGCGTGCGCCATAGTCATGCGCGCCCGCGATCTTGTCCTTGATCGCGCGGTCTTCGTAGAGGGTGCCGCTTTCCAGATCGACCGCGATCATCTGGCCGGGGCCGAGACGGCCTTTTTTGCGGATGCTCGCCTCGGGTAGCAGGACCATGCCGCTTTCGGAGCCGACGACGAGCAGATTATCGGCGGTCAGCGTGAAGCGCAGCGGGCGGAGCGCGTTGCGGTCCATGCCCGCAACGGCCCAACGGCCATCGGTCATCGCGAGCGCCGCGGGGCCGTCCCACGGCTCCATCACGCTGGCGAGATAATTATACATCGCCTTGTGCGCATCGGGCATTTCGGGTTCGTTGACCCATGCCTCGGGGACGAGGATCAGCTTTGCGGTCGGCGCGTCGCGCCCGGCGCGGCACAATGTTTCAAACACCGCGTCGAGCGCCGCCGTGTCCGATGCGCCCGCGGGGATCACCGGCTTGATATCTTCCGAATGCTCGCCGAAGGCGAGGCTTGCCATCTTGATCTCGTGGCTTTTCATCCAGTTCTTGTTGCCGCGGATCGTGTTGATTTCGCCATTATGCGCAAGACAGCGGAACGGCTGCGCCAGCCACCATTGCGGGAAGGTGTTGGTCGAATAACGCTGGTGAAAAATCGCGCAGCGGCTTTCGAACAGCTTGCTCGTCAGGTCGGGATAGAAATCGGCGAGGCTTTCGGCGAGGAAGAGCCCCTTGTAGATGATCGAACGGCACGACAGGCTGCACACGTAAAAATCGGCGATCTGGGCGGCGATCACCTTTTTCTCGATCCGGCGGCGGACCAGATAGAGCTGCTTTTCGAACTCGGCGAGCGACGCTTCCTCGGGGAGTGGCCCGGCGATCATGATCTGCTCGATTTCGGGGCGCGTGCGCTGCGCCTTGTCGCCGATCACCGATACGTCGACCGGCACCTGGCGCCAGCCATAGATGGTGAAACCCGCGTCGATGATCTCGGCCTCGACAATGGTGCGGCAATGCTCCTGCGCCTCGAGGTCGGTGCGCGGCAGGAAGATCATGCCGACGGCGAGGCGGTTCGGGCGCACTTTATGGCCCGACGCGGCGATTGCATCGTCGAAGAAACGGACCGGCAGGTCGACATGGATACCCGCGCCATCCCCGGTCTTGCCGTCGGCATCGACCGCGCCGCGGTGCCAGACGGCACGCAACGCCTCGATCGCCGCCTCGACGACACGGCGCGACGCCTTGCCGTCGGTCGCCGCGACCATGCCGACGCCGCAGGCATCGGATTCGAGGTCGGGGCGATACATGCCGTGCTCGGTAAGCCGGGCATGTTCGGGGGTGGGGTAGTGGGTCATCTTTGTCGTCCTGGCGGTATAGGCTGGCGCCTATTCGGAGGGGGCTTTGTCCAGCCGTTCGCGCGCCTTGTTCGCGGCTTCGGCCTCGGCTTCGAGATAGGCGGTGGCGGCGGCGGCCGAGGCAGCCTCCAGATCTTCGACGCGCTTCAGATCCGCGGCCGACCAGTTGCTGCGGTCGTAGGCTGGGTCTTCGCTGGCATAATCAGTTGCGGCCACAGCGGCATTTGCTGCGGCATCGGCGGCGTCTGCCGCAACGTCGGCGGCGCTGCCGTCATACGAGGCATCGGCGGCGTCTGCCGCAGCGTCGGTGGCGCTGCCGTCATACGAGGCATCGGCGACCGCATCGGTCGCCTCCATCACATCGGTCTTCCACATGTCGCGCTGCTCTTTCAGCACCTTCACATCGACCTTCATCAGCTTGGCGAGCGACGCGAGTTCCGTGTCGCTAAAGTCGGACAGCTGCTTTTCCTTGGGCAGTTCCTTCATGTCCTTTTCGATCTGCGGCCCGCGGTCCATGAATTTGGTGACCATGGGCGGCAGCGCCTTCATCACCGCGACCATCACTTCGGGGTCGGCCTGCAAGGCCATCCATTCGCTGGCATAGAGGCGGCCTGTGGACGTCGCGAGGAAGCTGTTGAGGTCGGTGAGCTGCGCCGCGCTGAACTTGCGGGCATAGGCCTTGGCCATGCCGTCGCGCATCGGCCGCTCCAGATCGGTCAAGGCTTCGCTGATCAGCGGCTTGATCACTCGCGTGATCTGGTTTTCGCGTTCCTGGCGATGCGGGTCGAACATATCGGCGATCTTGTTCTTTGTCGCCTCGTCGAGCGTGGCAATCTTGTCGCTTTCGACCCCGGTCTTGATCGACAGCATCAGGTCCGACTGGCCGCCAAGCTCGGCCATGATCGTCTTGAACATCTTGCCATAGAGGTTGTCGATCATCTTCTCGAGGCTGCCGGCGGGGATCAGCGCCCCCATCGTCTGCTGCGCGAGGGTCAGGCGAGCGGGCTCGATCGGCGGCAAGCTGCTGGTGTCGAACATCTTTTCGACCAGTGCGATTGCCGCATCCATGTCCTTCTGCATCTTCGCCTTGGCATCGACGGCAAAGCCTTCGCTGTTGACATCAGCTTGAGCATCATCGGCGACGACTTCGGCCACGGGTGCTTCCTGCGCGGTAGCGGCCAGGGGTGCCAGCGCGAACGAACCCGCGAGCAGCATCGTTTTGAATTTAGACATCATGAATTCTTTCCCCTGTTGGTCATGCTGCCTTCTTTTCGCTTTTGGCTTTGGCTTTCAACCACTTTGCCATCTGGTCGCTGACATCGCGGCCGTCGCGGATGCCCCACACGACCAGGCTGGCACCGCGGACGATGTCGCCGGCGGCAAAAACGCCGGGCAGGCTGGTCATCATCGTCTGATGATCGACCCGCAGCGTTCCCCAGCGCGTGACGCTGAGGTCGGGAGCGCCGAACAAATTGGGCAGTTCCTCGGGATCGAAGCCCAGCGCCTTGATCACCATGTCGGCGGGCAGGTCGAAGGTGCGGCCGGGATCGACCTCAGGGCTGCGGCGACCGCTGGCATCGGGCGCGCCAAGGCGCATGCCCGCGACCGCGACATGCTTGACGCTTTTGTCAGCAGTGAAGCTGGCGGGGGCAGACAGCCACACGAATTCGACGCCTTCTTCCTCGGCGTTCGACACTTCACGCAGCGAGCCGGGCATATTCTCGCGGTCGCGGCGATAGAGGCATTTCACCGACTTGGCGCCCTGCCGTACCGCGGTGCGGACGCAGTCCATCGCGGTGTCGCCGCCGCCGATGACGACGACGTGCTTGCCCGCGGCGTTGAGGCGGCCGTCGTCGAAGGCGGGGACCGCATCACCAAAGCCCTTGCGGTTCGATGCGACCAGATAGTCGAGCGCTGCGATCACGCCCTCGGCCTCGTTGCCGGGGACCTTGATCTCTCGCGCCTTGTATACCCCGGTGGCGATCAGCAACGCGTCATGCTTCTGGCGCAGCGCGTCGAGCGTCGCGTCGCCGCCGACCTCAAAGCCCAGATGAAAATGGATGCCGCCCTCAGCCAGCCGGTCGATGCGCCGCATCACGACGTCTTTTTCCAGCTTGAAGCCGGGGATGCCATAGGTGAGCAGCCCGCCGGCGCGGTCGTGGCGGTCATAGACATGCACCTCATGCCCCGCGACGCGCAGATATTCGGCGGCGGTCAGCCCTGCGGGACCGGCGCCGATGATGCCGACCGACTGGCCGGTCGCTTTGCCGGGGTGCAGCGGCTCGACCCAGCCTTCCGCCCAGGCGGTGTCGGTGATATATTTCTCGACGCTGCCAATCGTTACCGCGCCATGCCCCGAAAATTCGATGACGCAATTGCCTTCGCACAGGCGATCCTGCGGACAGATGCGGCCGCAGATCTCGGGCATCGTCGATGTGGCGTTGCTGAGTTCATAGGCTTCGCGCAGCCGCCCTTCGGCGGTCAGGCGCAGCCAGTCGGGGATATGGTTGTGCAGCGGGCAATGCACCGAGCAATAGGGGACGCCGCACTGCGAGCAGCGCGCAGCCTGTTCGTCGGCGTCGGGCGCGGCGTAGCGCTCGGCGATCTCGCGAAAATCCTGCGCGCGGTCGTCGGCGGAACGCTTGTCCGGATAATGTTGTTCGCGCTCCACAAATTGAAGCATGCGATCGGCAGCCATGCAATTTCCCCTTCGATGCGGGCCAGATGCATGGTCGGACGGGCTCTGTCACGAAAGAATTGCCAGTTAGGTAAGTTAAACTGTCCTAAAATTACACCCGATCGAGAGAGATGGTGTCGCGGGCGTAATTATCTTTCACATCTAGTCCCATTTCGGTCCTACCTCAGGCTAAGCCAGATCAGCGCGATGGTGCCAAGAATGATTCGATACCAGGCAAAGGGCGCAAAGCCGAAGCGCCCGACGATCGCCACCAGCGCCTTCACGACGACCAGCGCAACGACAAATGCGACGCCCAGACCGATCGCGATCGCAGTCAGGTCGTCGATCACCAGCACATCGCGGTCTTTCCACAGCGAATAGACGGTGGCGCCGATCATCGTCGGGACGGCGAGGAAAAAGCTGAACTCGGCCGCGGTCTTACGCTCGACCCCCATCAGCAGCGCGCCCATGATCGTTGCGCCCGAGCGGCTGACCCCGGGGATCATCGCGATGCACTGGACGATGCCGATGATGATCGCGGTCCGAAGCGGCATCGCCTCGACGCTTTCGACCTTCACCACCTTGACCATACGCTCGATCGCGAGGATCACGACGCCCCCAGCGATCAGCGCGACCGCAACGGTCGTCGGCGACTGGAGCAGTGCGCGGATCCCTTCGTACGCGACAGCGCCGATCAGCATCGCGGGCAGGAAACCGATCAGGATGTTGCGGGTAAAGGCGATCGCGTCAGGATCGGCGCGCAGCAGCCCCATGCCGACATTCCAGAACCGCTGCCGATAGGCGACGAGCACCGCAAGGATCGCGCCGAGCTGGATCGAGATCTTGAACGCCGCCGACCCTTCGCCGGTAAAGCCGAGCAGTTCGGCGGCGAGGATCAGGTGGCCGGTCGACGACACCGGCAAAAACTCGGTCAACCCTTCGATGATGCCAAGCAGGATGATGGTCGCAAGGTCGTGCATATATGGTCCTGAGGTTGATCACCCCGGACGACCCAACGATCGGGTGGGGGCGGGCGTCGCCGGGTTGGTTGGCTCAGGCGGGCTTTTGCACCGCAAAGCGGCCGTGGCGGCGATATTGCACTAGCCAGTCGTCGGCGACCGCAGCCAGCGAGGTCGGCGCAACGCCAAGCTCAGCCAGCCCTGCGGCGCCAGCGGCGACGACATTGTCCTTTTGCAGCATAAGCCACTGATCCTTGGTGATCGGGGCGCCCGGCGCCCAGCCGAGACCCGATGCAAGCGCCCCGGCGACTGCATCCGGCACATCGACAAACAGTGGCGAGCGGCCCGTCGCATCGGCGATCCAGCGCTGCAATTCGCCCATGGTCAGCACCTGCGGCCCGCCCAGCTCAAAGGTCTGCCCCGCCGCGGCATCGCCCAGCGCGGCGACGACAGCATCAGCGACGTCGCCGACATAGACCGGCTGGAACTTCGCGTTCGGCGCCACCACCGGGATAACCGGCGCCATGCGGATCATCGCCGCAAAGCGATTGATAAACTGGTCCTCGCGACCAAAGATGATCGACGGGCGCAGGATCGCGGCAGCGGGAAACGCCGCGCGCACCGCGGCTTCGCCATCGCCTTTGCTGCGACCATAGGCCGACGCGCTGTCGCGGTCGGCGCCAATCGCCGAGATATGGACGAGTGCGCGGACACCAGCGGCTTTGGCTGCCCCGGCAACATGCCCCGCGCCATCGGCCTGCACTGCCTGCATATTGTCGAACGCGCCGACCAGATTGATCACCGCGTCGCTGCCTTGGACCGCACGCGCGATGCTGGCGGGGTCGCGGACATCGGCGGTGACGAACTGCGTCTGGCCCAGCCCGCCGAGCGGTTTCAGAAAGGTCGCGGCGCGCGGGTTGCGCTGCGCGATGCGGACGCGGACGCCGCGTGCGAGCAGGCGCTGCACGACATAGCGGCCGACGAAGCCGCCACCGCCCAGCACCGTGATCAATTGCCCGTCGAGTTTCTGCATTGCATCCGCCTGTGATCGATTCTGTGTGGGTGGCGCAGCGTGCGCCCGATCGCTTCCCCATGCCGCGAAGCGGGGGAGGGGGCAAGGGGCGACGGCCACCCGATGGCCTGAAACTGGAACCTTTGCGATAAAATATGCCACGATCCGCGGACCGCGGTTGACAAGCCGCCAGCCCCCCCGCTAAGCGCCCGCTCCTACCCCGTGCCCAGATGGCGGAATTGGTAGACGCACCAGCTTCAGGTGCTGGCGATCGCAAGGTCGTGGAGGTTCGAGTCCTCTTCTGGGCACCATTTACCCTTCTCATGACATCCGAGAACTCTTGAAAAAATGGCAGAAATCTGGCATTTTCTGCTTGGTTCTGTCTTGCGGCGTCCGAGTTGATTTCACTCAATCTCATCGCAAGTGGGGTCATCGAGTGGGGTCATCGAGTGGGGTCATTTGCCGACGCCAGAATCTCATGACCCCACTTACCTAAATTGAGATCCGAATCTTCTCTGCGCCAAGTGCGGATTGGCAGGTGGTTGGTATGGCGTTGTCGGATACAAGGCTCAGGACGCTGAAAGCGGCCCGGTCCACCTACAAGGTGTATGATGTTGGCGGTCTCTACCTGGAAGTCTCTCTTACCGGTACCAGGTTATGGCGCTATCGCTACAGGGCAGGAAGTAAGGACAAGCGGCTGGCCTTATGGTCCCGACATGCCCATGTTGATGCAGCGTCCGCTGCCCGATGTTATAACCGCGCTGTGAATTTCCCATGCTCTGGCTGATCCAGCTGCTGTTCCCGCTGGCGCTGTTGCTGTGGCTGGCATTTCTGCCTGCGCGGCACATGCCGACAAGAATTTTCCAAAGTTTCGGAATAGCTGCGATCCTGCTGGGGCTGCATCTGGCGGGATTGTGGATCACGCCACCCTGGTGGACGCCGTGGATCTATTGGGGGCTGTTCGCGATCGCCGTGTCGCGCGTGTGGCGCATGCAAACCCGGCCAGACTTCGCTGCGGTTGATTACGCCCTGATCCTCTTTTGGGCGGGGCTGTCCGGTTTTGGCGGATGGGTTTCCATGCAAGCGCTTGACGCCAGAACGCCGCCGCCCGGCGAAATCGTCGATCTCGCCGCGCCGCTAGTTGCTGGCCGCTATTATGTCACTAATGGTGGCTCGCGAGAAATCGTCAGCTCGCATTTGCGGACACTTCCAAGAGCCACGATAGGCCAGCGCAATTATTGGGGGCAAAGCTACGGCGTCGATATCACGGCAATGAACCGCTGGGGTCTGATGGCCAGCGAACCAACCATGGTGCTTGCCCCGTGCGCAGGGCGCGTGGTTCGCGCGCATAGCGGAGAAGCCGATGGCGGCCCGGTCGATCTGACCAGCCCGACAGCAAGGGCGGGCAATTACGCACTCATTCGTTGCGGGCATTTCGATATTTTGCTCGCGCATTTTCGCAAGGGCAGCTTGCCGGTTGCGCCCGGTGACCTTGTCCGCCAAGGACAGCCTATTGGCGCGCTTGGCAATTCTGGCGCTTCCGACATGCCCCACCTGCACATCCATGCCCAGCGTCCCGGGACCGCGGCTGCGCCATTTTCGGGCAAGCCGGTGCCAATGCGGATCGACGGGCGCTATCTGGTGCGTGGCGACATGCTATGAAACGATTTCTGAGCGCTGCCACCGTCTATTTCCTGATGCTGTTCGCGCTGGGCTTTGTCCTTGGCACTGTTCGGGTGCTGTTCGTCGTGCCACGGATAGGGGTGCTGAGCGCAACGCTAGCGGAGGTGCCGCTGATGCTGATTGCGGCATTTTTTACGTGCCGCTGGGCAATTAGCCGCTGGCAGGTGCCGCCCACCCTTTCGGCGCGCGGGACGATGGCACTGTTGTTTCTGGTGCTGCTGGCACTGTTCGAGACGCTGGTCGGCGTTGCCTTGTTCGGACGTACGCTGGCCGGAACATGGTCGGGACTGGCCACCCCTGCTGAGCTGATCGGCTTGATTGCACAGGCCATCGCCGCGTTACTGCCGATCTTCGTCGGCCGGACCTGGCGGCAATGACGAGTCCGACCCGCCGGCAGTGGATGCTCGGCGCGGGCGCGGGCGCGCTGATCGGAGGAGGCTATGTCTGGTCGCGTTTTCGTCAGGCGGTTAGCGCCGCCAGTCGGCGCATTACCGGGCGCAGTTCAACCATGGCCACACCCTTCGGTACGCTCGAATATGCTATCGCCGGCTCAGGTCCGCCGCTGCTGATGATCCATGGCACCGGCGGCGGCTTCGACCAAGGCTTGCGCTTCGCCGAGGTGCTGAAGCGGCTTGGACACCAAATCATTGCGCCTTCGCGCTTCGGCTATTTGCGCAGCGAATTTCCTGAGGACCCATCGCTAGACAATCAGGCCGATGCCTTGGCCGAACTGCTCGATCATCTCGCCATTGATCGCTTGGCGGTCGCTGGTGGTTCGGCAGGGGCGCTGTCTGCAACGGCGTTTGCGTTGCGGCATCCCGACCGCTGTTCGGCGCTGGTGCTGCTCGTGCCCGCAGCCAATGTCGATGGCAGCGATCCGGTCGAAATGAATGGGTTGCAGGAAGCGGCCGTGCGCACGCTGCTGACCTCTGATTTCGCCTATTGGTCAGCGCTCAATACCGCGCCCGAAACGCTGATCGGTACACTGCTTGCGACCGACCCGGCACTGTTGGCCACAGTCAGCCAAGCCGAACGGGCGCGCGCCTTTGCCATATTGGTCGACATCATGCCTATTGGCGCGCGGGCAAAAGGCATGCTGAACGATGCGCGGCAGGCTGGACATCCGGCAGCGACGGATTTTTCGCAACTGCGCATGCCGGTGCTGCTAATTTCGGCGGAGGACGACCGCTTCGGCACCGCCGCCACCGCGCGCAAGATCGCGGCAGTTGTCCCTCAGGCCGAACTGACCATCCTGCCCGATGGCGGGCATATCTGGCTGGGCCATGATAGCGAGGTTGCAGAGCGGATGCACCGCTTCTTGGCGAGATCCATTTAGCCACTGTCCATCATTGAGCCTCTCCGCACAAAGGCCGCTGTCTCAGCCGCTTCGAAAAAGGGGAAAGGGTTCTACGCGCCTAATAAATGAACGTCTGCTCCGAAGTGGCGCAGGCGACCACGGAAACGATTGGATTGTCCGTGGCTTCAGCCAAACTGTAATTGTCAGCTATCGCTTCCAGCCTCTCCACAATCTGCCGGTCAGCAACCGGCCAATTCGAACTGACACACGGCCTCTCGGCAACGCGCTTCTCATTTTAACAAGCGCCGACGACATATTGGGAATCTGCCGCTCCGAATCCAGTCCCATCGCGCCTCGCCTCGCCGCGCAGGTCTCCAATTGTCGAATAGCAGAAAAACAAAGCCAGCCTGCGCGCCAGGGGAACGTCCCGAGAGCAGGCTGACTTCGGCCCGTATTGGCTTCTATCCCTTTAGAAATCGTCGCACGTCCTCGACATATTGCTCGGGGTCAGTCGTCATCGCTTCATGGGCTGCGCTTCGCAGGACGCTGACCTTCCCGTCAGGTAGAATCGCCGCGAGTGCGTCCGTAGCCCAGAGCTCGGACAGACTTTCGCCGCCGGTTTGCAACAGGACCGGTATGGGCAAGTCTTTGAACCGTTCGATATCGAAGTCATAGCCCGCCAACGCCCGGATGTCGGCGTAGCTGGCGGCTGCGTCCTC
The DNA here is from genome assembly GCF_019459305.1 of Sphingopyxis sp. Lineage (GTDB taxonomy): Bacteria > Pseudomonadota > Alphaproteobacteria > Sphingomonadales > Sphingomonadaceae > Sphingopyxis. The sequence goes on from NZ_JAIBES010000084.1 coordinate 20,459, forward strand.
GACGATAGGCGGCCAATCGTCGCTCATTCTGAGTGCCTGCAAATCGGCCTGCGGCACCAGTAGCAAGTCGCCAAAGAAAGCCAATGCGAACGCATCCCAGCCATTTGAATCGGCCAGATTTTTGAGTTTCTCCATCGCCGCTGCCTCGAGAAGTTGCGGCCAGGCCGGCTCATAGACGATCAGTTTGCGGACGAGATGGGGCACGGCCGCAGCGGTGCCCAGCGCGACATGCGCGCCATAGGAATGGCCGAGAAGGAAGACGGGCTCGTCGATCAGGCGGATCAAGGCGGCGACATCTTCGAACTCGTCTTCGAGGGCGCGGTCGGTCGCCGCGTCGGTTGCGCCGCGGCCGCGCCTGGCAATTGCGTAGACCCGAAAATGAGGCGCGAGCAGCGACTTCACATAGGTCCAGTTTGTTTGGTGGTCGCTGAACGCGCCATGGACAAGAACCAACGGCGGTCCATCGCCATAGGTGTCGAAACTGATTTGGCCACCCGAGCGTGCGGCGATCTGTCCGCTCGAAATTGAGTAGGTGGCGGACGCTTCCAGCGTCGGTGACGCGATTTCTTTTTGCATTGCGATTTCCTTTCATTGGACGGCGGCCGAAGCGAGCGCAGGTGAGGGGCCATGCGCGCGCCGGTGCCGTTCGGGTGTCAGCGCCGGTCGGCGTGCGCCGCGCAGGTGTCGGCAATCGCGGCCACATGCCGGTCGTCGGTTCCGCAGCAGCCGCCGAACACGCGAAGCGCGGGCAGCAACGCCTTCAGCTCGGCGTAATTGCGCGCAAGTTCCGCAGGGTTGCCGGGATCGAGTTCGGTCGCTTCGTCCAGTTCGGCGTGGCTGAGGCGCGACGCATTGGCGCGCAGTCCCCGGATCCGGTTCACCCATTCTCCCGCGTCGGCCAAAACCGCCTCGAAGTGGCTCGGGTGCGCGCAGTTGATCATATAATAGGCCGGTGCCCCGGCGGTCGCGGCGTCGACGGCCTCGATCGCGTCCTTCAAACCATCGCCGGTCGGAAGACGGCCATCGGTTTCCAGCGTGAACGAAATGGCGACCGGCAAGCCGGCGCGCAGGGCGGCCTTCGCAATGCCTATCGCTTCGGGCACGTTGGTCATCGTGAGCGCCGTGATCAGGTCGACGCCGGCTTTGGCGATCACAGCGACCTGATGCCCGTGATAAGCTTCGGCCTCATCCGCCAGCATCGTGCGGTCGGCGACATAGCCGTCGCCGCGCGGGCCGATGCATCCCGAAATGAGGATGGGCAGCGCTTCGCCCTGATGTTCGGCACGAAGCTCGTGCAGCAGCGCGATGGCGTCGCGGTTCAGAGCGTCAAGCTCGGCGAGTTCGAGGCCGAGCGGCCCGGCCCAGTCGGGCCCTGCGCGCCACGTCGCGGCTTCCAGAATAAAGCCCGCGCCGGCGCCGCGCGCGATCGCGATATAGCGTTCGAAATAGCGCTTCAGGTGGGCCCGGCCATCGGCCGTTCGCAGCATGGCGATCGATGCGAAATGCGGCAGCTCGATGCCGTCGAGAAAGATGAGGGTGGTCTCGAGGCCTCCGTCCGTGAGGAACGGGCGCTCGTCGATCCGGTGCAGAATATTTTGCATATGTTTGTCCTTTAAAAATCGAGTCAGGAAATCTTGCGGCCGAGCAGCATCGACCATTGCCGGGTGGAGCCGTCATGAAAGCCGGCCTGTCCATCCCATTGGTGAGGGTTGCGAAAGGTGCCGAAAACCATGTCCCAAAGCGGAATGTCGCCATAATTCCAGGCATGGACATCGCGCTCGTGGTGGAGCGAGTGGCTTTCAGGACGCGTCACCAGATAGCCTAGCCAGTGCGGGGTCGCGAGGTTCGAATGCTGGAACATCGAGCAAAAGGTCGCGAGGACGCTCACTACCAGCGCCGCTTCGGGGGTCAGGCCAACTCCCCCGACAAGGCAGAGCGAGCCGAGAAAGGCCCAGCCGAGCATGTCGAGCGGATGGAAATAGAAAGCGCCCCAGATGTCGACGCGCTCGGCGCTATGGTGCATCTGGTGCATCGTGCGCCACAGGAAGTCGGTCCGGTGCATCGTGCGATGCCACAGGTAAACGCCGAGCTGGAGCAGCAGAAAGCCGAGCGCGACCTGCATCCCGAAATTCAACCCGCTCGCATCGACGAGCTGGTGACTTCCGAGCCACGCGTCCCACATGAAGGGCGCATAGGTCGCGATAGTGAAATAAAGGATTGTCGAGGCAATCCCCATTGTCCGCCACATTCTGACACTGGGAAAGCGCCGGGCGGACACAAACATATCGGCCGCGGCGAATGTCGCAAACAGCCCGAATGCGATATAGTGATAGATAGTCATTGCCGTCCTTTCTGATTCGAAGACGGCAATTCATTTACGGCAGTAACATATGGTGCTCTAGCAAGGGCGCGGTCGGTTATCCGGGAAATTACTGCTAGCCCTTGATTTCAGTTTTCTTTTCTGGACGCAAGGGAAGGGGGAAACCAGCGTGGCAGAGAAGCTGATCGCGAAAACCACACCTGCGGTAAAGTTTGGCCCGGAGGCCACAAAAGGCGCGCGCACGCGCGAGCGGATCATGGACTTTGCCGAGGATTCGATCCTCCACAAAGGTTTTGCCGCGACATCGATCGAAGAACTGGTCGAGGCGTCCGGCATCACAAAGAGCGGCTTCTTCTATCATTTCAAAGACAAGAACGACCTCGCCCGGGCGATCGTCTCGCGCTTCATCGATCGGGACAATGCCATTCTCGACCAACTGACCGAGCGTGCGCAGGCGCTGTCCGACGATCCGCTGCAGAGCTTCCTTATCTTCGTGAAGCTGTTCGCCGAGATGATGGACGACCTCCCCGGACTGCACCCGGGCTGCCTCGCATCGTCGGTGACCTATCAGGATCGCGTGTTCGATGCCGAAACCAGTCGGCTTATCCGCGTTGCTGTCTTGGGCTGGCGGACCCGCTTTCACGACTGGCTCAGTAAAATTGCCGACCAGTATGATCCGTGCATGCCCGTCGACCTGGAAGCCCTTGCCGACCATTTCAACGTCATCGCCGATGGCGGCATCATCACGTCACGCGCACTTGGCGACAAGACCATCATCGGACGTCAGGCGCGCCTGATGCATGATCATGTCAAACTGCTCTTCGGCGGCAGATAGGAGGCTTCGGTCGTGTGGGTTGGTTCGACTTAACATCGGTGAGCAGAAACCGTCGACGCCTCCTCCACCGAAAGTCCGCTTCCGGCCGCGCGGTCGGCGCAGACTAAATCGTAGAGACATGGTAGCGCATCCTTTCCAATTCTTCATTCTGCCTCCGCATTGGGCGAAGTGCATGGCCTGTAGCTTGCCGGCAAACCGGCGATTTCACGCAAAGGCCTGCGTGTCGCCAAGCTTGCGATTCTGCCCGGCGTAGCGAAGCGCCAGTTTTCATCTGCGGTGTTCGGCCAGAATGATCGTTGTCTCGGCGGATTGGATACCGTCAACGGCAAGAAGTCGATCCGATAGCCGAGACAGGGAGTGGGTCGTCGGCGCGGACACGATCAGAACGGCGTCGTGCTGACCGGATATTGAGTAGGCGCGCAATACTTCAGGCCACTGCAGAACAATGTCCAAAACGAGCCTGCAAGGGCGAACACTGAGTCGCAGCATAACCATAGCGGCGACGTTGCCGCCGGTATGAAACGCAAGATTGGCGGAATAGCCCAGAATGATGCCATCCCGTTCCAATCGTGCAATCCTCGCTTGGACGGCGGTACGCGACAGATTGAGGTCGCGGGCGATGGAAGCTGTTGGTTTGCGACCATGCGCTTGGAGGATCGATACCAGTTTGCGGTCCGTTTCATCGAGGCGCTCGTCCAGCCGGTTCACGCTAAGCTTCCTTCCAATCGACACCATAAACGGCGAACTGCCATCTCGCTTGCCAACCACTTTTGATCCAAGGAGTGGCTCTCAATTGGAGACGGTTCATGAATATCATCGACGCGCATGAATTTACTGCGGAGCGAGCATGGGGTGCAATCGATATCGCGCGGTTTGACGGTGCGTCCGTGCGCCTTCACTGGACCGATCAACCTTATATCTGGCACGTAAACGACGGACCCGAAGTTTTTGTCGTCCTTGATGGCGAGGTCGATATGCAATGCCGCCGCGACGGACGCGAAGTAACCTGCCGACTGAAACCCGGTGTCATCTTTTATGCGGACGAGGGCGACGCCCATCGTGCCGTCCCGATCGGACCTGCTCGCATATTGGTTATGGAGCGCGTCGGCAGTATTTGAAAACCGCTGCTTGCCTTGGTCGTTTCGAATCTTGAGCTGCTGGTTTTCCAGTGCGGCCAGTTCATCTGGGATCGGTCGAGCGGGCGGCCGCTTCGTGGGCTTCGGCGTTTCGAAGCGCATTCCGCTATCGACCAAAAGGCGAAGTCGCTCAATCTGTTCGCTCGGCGATGTTTGAGCCCCCACCGAAGCTCAGCTTGACCGCCCTGGCGCGAGGTTCGGAAGGTGACAGCGCTTCGATGGTCATGACGCTGTCCGGTGAGAAAAGCTTGTTTTCTGTCTCGGGTAGCAACGAGCGCCCGACATGTCCTTCGCGCGCCCATATCAGTTCGCCGCCAGAACCCCGTGTTATCCTGAAGCGTTCGGCTGCGAAATCCCGGAGTTGGTAGGTGCCAACGAACCGCTCGGCGATCGGGCCGGAAAGCGAGAGCGCAGCGCGGGCGGGGAGTGGCTTGCGCGCAGGCCAGCGATAGATGTCGCCGATCGCGCGCATGACCTCGTTGATCAACCAACCGCCGTCATATCCATTCGTCATGACGACTGCGCCCTGGCAGCTGTCCGGGTAGATGATGAACATCGAGGTAAAGCCGATATTCTTGCCGGTGTGACTGATCTGGCGCGCACCATCGGCCGGGCCAAGGTCCACACCCAGACCCCAGTTGCCCGGCCCGCGCGTCATGAGCTGGGCGGCGGCATCTTTCCCGATGATCGCACCGGTCTCGCCGCGCACCGAGCGCGCGAGGCCGATCACGAAACGGCCGAGGTCGCTCGGTGTCGACCGGAGCCCGGCGGGCGCCATTTCAGGATAGACGCGCCATTTGCCCGGCAGCGGCGAACCGTCGGCACTCGTACCTTGTGCCGATCGAAAGCCATCGGCGTCCGAAGGCGGCTGGTCGAAGCTGCTGCTCGCCATGGCAAGCGGTTTCAGCACGAGCTCGCGCATCAGCGGCGCGAAGTCCCTACCCGTGGCTTCGCCCATCAGCGCCTGCGTGACGAGGTAGCCCCCACCCGAATAATTCCAGCGGCTGCCGGGATCGCTCTCGACGACGATGGCCGGCGTATTGGCTGGCGCTTCGCCGCGCAGAATCTGCGCCAGCGTCGGCCTAGGTTCGCCGGGCAGATAACCTTTCATTCCCTCAAGATTTGTGCCCGCCGTATGGCTCAGCAGCTGCCGAAGTGTAACGGGGCCGCGCGCCTTGTCGTAAGACCAGCTTTGGATCTGAAGCTGCACGTCGCCATCGAGCGAAAGCGTTCCGCGCTCGACCAGCCGTAGCGCCCCAATCGCAGTGACGGATTTGCTGATCGAACCTGCCTGGAACCGCGTCTCGGGGGTCACTGGGGCACCGGCCCAGATCGTCGAGCCGAACCCCCGCGCGTCGACGATGCGGCAATCCTCGATGACCGCGACGCTCAGCCCGGGGACGCGATAATGTGCCATGCGCTCGGCGAGGTCGAAGCGCTGGGTTTCGGACCCCTCGATCGCGATTGTGCGTCGAAGCGCGCTTTCGAAAGCCAGAGGCGTGTTTTCCGACGCCGATACGGCGGAAGCGGATGCGGAGACCGCCAGCGCTGCCAAGAGGCTCGTGGTTCCGCGGGCTATCATCTTGAGAGACGAATGGAAGGTGGGAATCGGTGCAGCTGTGTTGGACATGAGACATCCTTTGGGTCGGTGGGGCGACCGCATTCCAGTGGAAATGAAAAGCAGGGCGTGAGCGCGTCGCTAGGGCGCGGCAAGGTGGGCGCGGAAGAAGGTTATAAGCGCGGCATTGAGCTCCGCATGGAACGCCGTCCGGTCGAAGCCGGGCTTGTCGGTGCAGATCGCCGGCATCACGCTTGGGTCGGGGCAGGGCGAAAGGAAGGAAAGATGTCCCGCGCCTTGAACCGGGCGATATTCCGTGGTCTTGGGCAGGAGGGCACGGACATTGGCCGTATTGCTGGCATAGGGCACTATCTTGTCATCGCTTCCAGCCCAGATCTGAACAGGTGTCTTCACCTTCGCGAGGCTGTCCGGCCCGAAAAGAAATCCCAGCCCCGGCGCCGCGATCGCTGCAGCCGATATGCGCGGGTCATGCGACCAGGACGGATTTTCCACCGCGGCGGCCGGAGCTGGGTAAAGCCGGCACACAAACTCGGGTTGCGTAGCGCAATGCGGTGCGAGGCGCCCGAGGTCCGGCTCGCCGCCAATGGAGATAAGCGCGGTCGTCGCGCCGGCAGAGAAGCCGAAGATGCCGATCTTGTTCTCGTCGATATTTAACGATCCGCGCCAACTACCGAGCATGAAGTCGATCGTCCGGACGATATGGCGCGAGCGGTCGGCAAGCCACGCTGGCTTTCCGACATTGCTTTCATCCTCATAATTGTCGCCGCTGTGGGTCGGCGTCACGACGACGAAACCGGCTTGGGCGAGCGCTATGGCGGTGTCGACATGACTGATCGCTCCGGCGCCGGTGCCGTGCGAAATGATCAGCAGCGGCAAACCCGATCTGGCGATGGGCGCACTGGGCGCCGCCTTGATAGCGACCGGCCCGACCTGGATGTCGCGCGCCTCTGCGGCGGTCGGGTACCAGATGATCGCGGCAATCGGGGCGTGGTCGGCATCGGGAATGGCGGCCTGCTCGAAGCCCACCTGATACATCTGCTCGGCCGCGACAGCGGGCGCGGGCAGGACGGCAAGAGCCGCCGCGGCTGTGACGGTCGCCATCAGCAATGGCGCGAACAATCTGCTTTTTACATTCATGAGCTTCCCTCCCAGCGATTGGCGGCCAACCCAGTTTCTAACCGCCCCTTTTCGGGCGGTGCACCATCAATATCTTCTCCCTCGGAACGGCGGAAGCTGCATCATTTGCATTAGGTTCGTGCGTCCGACGCCATGTCCCGCTTTGCCTAGCTCCCCGGTGTTGCACGAAGAGCATTGTCACAGGCTTGCCGGACCAGCTGGCGCAGCCAGCGGTGCGCGGCGTCGCCTTCCATGCGTGGATGCCAGAGCAGCGATATGGTAAACGGTTCGGTTTCGACGGGCAGCGTGAACGTCGTCATCCCGCCTCGAAGACCCATGGTGTGCCGCTCGGGAACCGTGGCGATGAGGTCTGATCCCCTGGCCAGCGCAAGGGCGGCGGCGAACCCGTCGACGGTGGTGACGATCGTCCGCGCGAGGCCGAGCGTCTCGAGCTTCGCGTCGATCGCGCCCAGATCGAGCCCTTGCCGTGTTACCAGTACATGGCGACATTGGGCATAGCGCTCGGCGGTCATGTTGCCCTTGGCCAGAGGATGCCCGGCGCGCACGACGCCGACGTAGCGATCGACGAACAGTGACTGCGCGCGCACCTCGGGGCCGATCGAGCGGCCGACGACGCCCGTCTCGAGGTCGATATCCCCGTCGCGAAGACCTGCGCTGTCCTTGTCCAGCTTGCGGATGAAGCGGATGCGGACATGCGGCGCCTCCTCGGCAACCTGCTGGATCAAGCGCGGGCCGATCGACTCGGCGAACCCGTCGCTCGTCCTGAGTACGAAGGTCCGGTCGAGACGGTAGAGATCGACCGTGTCCGCAGGTCGCAGGACTGCGCGGGCATCCTCGACGAGGCGGTGGACCTCCCCGCGCATCGCCTCAGCGCGCGGGGTTGCGACTAGTCCGCGACCCGCGCGCACGAGAAGCGGGTCGCCGGTCACCGTCCTGAGGCGGGCGAGGGCGCGGCTCATCGCGGAGGGGCTGAGGCCGAGCTTGCGTCCCGCGCCGGCAACGCTGCCCTGCTGAAGCAGCGCGTCCAGGGTGAACAGCAGATTGAGATCGGGACCGCTCATGGCGCCCGCCTTACCATAGGCTGTCTCTCGGACATAGCGTCAAGCGCAACGATATATTGCAAATGCTGCGCCTTCCGCCATGCGGGTGGCGGTCTATTTTCGGTCTCGACCTCCACGAGACAGGAATTTGCCATGACCCAGACAGCCCTCGACCTCTTCGCCGGACGCATCCGCGATAATTGGGGACCGCTGACCTCCAAGCTGATTGCCGATTGCAGCGCGCGCGTGGCCGAGCTGCTTCAGACTCCGCGGACCGAGGCGTGGCTCGCAGACCTGTGCCACGAACGTCCCGAGAGCCGCGAACTCTATCGCGATCCGGTGCATGGATTTGTCCTGCTCGCGCACACCGAGGCCGACGGGCGATATCGCGTTCCGCACGACCATGGCCGGAGTTGGGTCATCTACGGTGTTCTGCACGGTGAAATAGAGATGGGAACCTACGCGCGCGTCGACGAGCCGCGCGAAGGCGCGCGTCTTGTGAAGCGCGGATCGACGCTCGTCAGGCCAGGCGATGTTCAAGTCTATCTGCCGGGCGATATCCACGACACGTTTTGCGTCGGCGGTCCTGCGATCCAGTTCCGCTTTACGGCCCGCGATCTCCGCCGCGAAACGACCATGGTCCGCTACGCCGATGTCGGCGGGACCTGGGTTCCTTCGGCCTGAGACCGTCATCGTGTCGACGATCTCTGTCCCGCCGAGCGGCATGCGCCGACGGGCTGCCATCGCCAGCGTGCTTGCGGCGATGGCGGCAGCGGTGCTCGACGCGTCCAGCATCAACATCGCGCTCCCTTCGATCGCGCACGCGCTTGATATCGAGCCATCGCTCGCGGCCTGGCTGGTGATCGCCTATCAGGGAGCACTGGTCGCAGGCTTGTTGCCGCTCGCCGCGATCGGCGAGCGCTTCGGCTACCGTTCGACCTTCGTCGCCGGCACCGCCTTGTTCGGCTTCAGCGCTGCGGCATCCGCCATGGCTCCCGGCATTGTCTTGCTCGTCATCTTGCGCGTCCTGCAGGGGATTGGTGCTGCGAGCATCATGGCTTTGGGCGTGGCGCTGCTTCGCCAGGCCGTCCCCGAAGAAGAGTTCGGCAAGGCGATCGGCTGGAACGCGATGACGGTCGCGCTACTGTCTGCGGCGGGACCAACGATCGGCGCCTTGTTGCTCGGTCTCGGAAGCTGGCGTTTCGTGTTCGCTGGTAGCCTGCTCTTGGCGGGAGTAGCGCTGATGGCGTCGCGCGGGCTGCCGGAACATCGTCGAGAGCGCAGGGCGCTCGATGCCCTCGGCATATTGGCTTACGCCGCCGCCGTCCCCGCTTTCGTGGTGGCGGCCGGGCTTGCCCGCGTATCGGTTCTTCTCGGTGCTTTGGTTTTGACGGCCGGCATGACCGGCCTCGGGTTTCTTGTCCGTCGCGACGTTCGGCGAGCCTCGTCGTTTCTTCCGCTGGCGCTCTTTCGGTCACCCAGCTTCACGCGATCGGTCCTGGCGTCGGTGGCCTGCTTTACGGCATTGGGCCTGGCGCTGCTGATCCTGCCCTTCGCATTGCACGACCGGCTCGGACTATCGGCGCGGGCCACTGCCCTTATGATGACACCGTGGCCGCTCGCGGTGCTTCTGACGACGCCGTTTACCGCGAGGCTTCTTGATCGCATTCACCCGGCGCGGCTGTGCGCCGTCGGAGCATTGGTCTTGGCGTTCGGGTTGGTGGTTTTGGCTGCGGCCCCCTTCGCCTGGAGCGTTCCGGCGTATATAGCGGGCATCATTCTTTGCGGGATCGGTTTTGGGCTATTTCAGACCCCGAACAATCGCACGATGTATCTCGCAGCGCCCCTTGACCGGGCCGCTTCAGCTGGAGGGGTGCAGGGGACTGCAAGGCTTACTGGGCAGGTAACGGGCGGGGTAATTGCGTCGATTTTGCTGTCCGTCACCCCCGTGGCAATAGCGGCTTCGATTGCTTTTGGTATCGCTGCGCTTGCTGCCTGTGCGTCCGCGGGGATCAGCCAATCATACGGTAGGCCGAAGGCCAGCTATTGATCCTACCGGCTCCAGAAGCAGGCAGGCCGCAAGCGGCCAATCTTGCCCAAAACCTACCCAGCAAATCCCTTGTCCAGAACGAATCTGGGTGTTTGTGAGATCTAATATTGCCTCTTTTGAGATCAGATCTGAGCTTCAAGCGGCCGCGAGTGGCAACCGAGATCAAATTTCGGCCCCGGTCGGATGAATTTTTCGTTTCAGATCATAATTAAAGTGCGTTCATTCCTGCTTCCTTCGCTTTGCGACGGCAAATGGCAAGAATTTGTGCCAAAATGGTGGACCCGTGATATCGGGCTCTCGATCGAGCCGGAGCTTTTCCCGATCGACAACCATCTGACCGCACCGCCCTCGCTTTGCTATCAGGAAAGCCCATGCCTGCCATCACGATCTCCAACCTCGGCTGGTCCACGCCTGACGGCCGTGCCGTCCTTTCAGCTCTGGACATTAATTTCCAGCGTGAACGCATCGGAATCGTCGGGCGCAACGGCGTAGGCAAGTCGACGCTGCTGCGCTTGATGACCGGCGAGCTTTCGCCCGCGTCGGGTAGCATTGCAGTCGATGGAAGCATTGCGATGCTGCGCCAGACGGTGCAGGTCGGGGCGGACGACAGCATTGCCGACCTGTTCGGCGCCCGGGACGACCTCGCCTTGTTGCGCAAGGCCGAAGCCGGCGCAGCGAGCGCCGAGGAGATGGTCGACGCGGACTGGACGCTGGACGCGCGGATCGCCGAGGCGCTTGCGGGTGTCGGCCTGCCTCTCCCTGGCGACACGCTTCTCTCGGCGCTTTCGGGAGGTCAGCGTACCCGCGCCGCGCTTGCCGGCGCGATGTTTACCGCGCCCGACTTTCTCTTGCTCGACGAGCCGACCAACAACCTTGATCTCGAAGGACGCAAGGTGATCCGCAACCTCCTGGCTGGCTGGCACGGCGGCGCTATCGTCGTCAGCCACGATCGCGAGCTACTTGAGGAAATGGATGCGATCGTCGAGCTCACCCAGCGTGGCGCCGCGCGCTATGGGGGCGGCTGGAGCGATTATCGCGCGCGCAAGGACATCGAGCAGATGGCGGTTGAAGCCGAACTGGCTAGCGTAGAAAAACGCATAAGCGCCGCGCAGCGGCAGGCGCAGACGGCGCTCGAGAAACAGGACCGCCGCGATTCTCGCGGACGCGCCAAAGCTGCACGCGGTGACATGCCCAAAATCCTCATCGGTGCGCTCAAGCGGCGCGCGGAGGAAACGCGGGCAGCTGGCAGCCGCCTCGCCGTGCGCCACCGCGGCGAAGTCGAAGCGCAGCTCGCCATCGCGCGAGCGAGGATCGAGATCGTGGATCCGTTGGCGATCGGCCTTCCATCGACCGGGCTTTCAGTCTCGCGCACCGTGCTGGCGCTCGACCGGGTAACTGCGGGCTATGCCGAAGGCCGACCGATTATCGAAAATCTGTCGCTGACCCTTGTCGGTCCAGAGCGCGTTGCGATCGCCGGCCCCAATGGCGCGGGGAAATCGACGCTTCTCGCCCTTATCGCCGGGACACTGGCGCCCTGGTCGGGGGAGGTGCGCGTCGGCGTTCCGGTCGCCCTGCTCGATCAGAGCGTCGGTCTGCTCGACCCTGCGCTCTCCATCGCCGCCAATTTTCTCGCGCGCAATCCGGGAACAACGAACAACCAGTGCCGCGCAGCGTTAGCGCGCTTCCGCTTTCGGGCCGATGCTGCCGACCGCACCGTCGGCACACTGAGCGGCGGTCAGATGCTTCGCGCCGGTCTCGCCTGCGTCCTGGGCGCGCCGCACCCACCGCAACTACTGATACTCGACGAACCCTGTAACCATCTCGACATTGAATCTCTTACGGCGGTCGAAACCGGCCTCGCCGCCTACGACGGCGCGCTGCTTGTCGTCAGCCATGACACAAGCTTTCTGGAAGCGATCAGGGTCGAGCGTGTCGTCGAGTTAGGGAAGGACTGACGGCGGCGAGTTTCTAAAGGTCCCGATTTCGTCGAATATCTTCGGGGCATGGACTTCCCGATGTCCTATACTATTGCAGTCGCTGCTCATTCGGGCCGCACTGTACGCGGAGTCGTGCGCTGATATTCTCGGCCTCTCGGATGACGCGCAGTATGTTCCCGCGGGAAATCAGTTTTAGTTCGGCTTGAAGATAGCCACGCCGCGCAAGCTCTGCGAATAGCTCTTGAAATCCTGCGGCCGTGTCCATTCCGACAATCCGGAACCGGTCGCCCTCCAGATCCGACCCTATGGCGATATGTTCGACGCCGACGGTTTTTCGGATATGATCGATATGGTCGGCGACCTGCGCCAATGTCGTTGCCGGAACGGGATGCTCGCGGCGCCATCGTAGCAAATCCGCCGCGACGCGCTCGGGTTCGCCGGGGTAAAGTGCAGTCAGTCTTGCGCTTTCCGCGGCTTCCGCCGCAGCCCACTGATTGACGGCGGAATTGGTCGCGCGTGGGATCAGGCTGACCATTACTACGCCGCCATTGGCGCCAAGTTGTTTCAAAATATCGTCAGGTACGTTCCGCATATGCGGAACGATGGCATAGGCACTCGAATGGCTGAAAATGACAGGCGCTTCGCTGACGGCGAGGACGTCGTGCATCGTTGCGTGCGAGACGTGGCTGAGGTCGACTAGCATGCCAAGACGGTTCATTTCGCGAACCACCTGTTCTCCGAACGGCGAGAGCCCATCATGCTTCGCTGTATCGGTTGCCGCATCGGCGATGTCGATCGTCCGATTATGCGTCAGCGTCATATAGCGGACGCCGAGTTCGTACAGTTGTCGCAATACACCAAGTGACCCCCCAATTGCGTGTCCGCCTTCGGCGCCGACCAGCGATGCGATCTTGCCTTGGGTCTGCGCGCGCTCGATATCGCTGGCGCTGGTCGCGAAGGCGAGGTCGTCGGCGTTGGCTCCGATAATGCGCTTGACGATGTCGATCTGTTCCAGCGTGGCGCGGACTGCGGCATCGCCTGACAGGCTTGACGGAACATAGACCGACCAGAACTGACCTCCCACCCCGCCTTTGCGCAGCGCTGCGATGTCGGTTTGCCAGCGTGGATCGGTATCAGTGCCGTGTTTGAAATCCAATTCCGAGACGATTCCGCCAAGCCTCTCACGGAGCCTGATGGCAAGATCATTGTGGCCGTCGATCAGCGGGGCTTCAGCCAACGACTGCCTCGCATAGGCTTCTGGTGACGGCGAATCCCTAGCGTCGGCCGGCTCTGCCAGCCAGCTGCCGGCGATAATGTTTACGGCGGCACAGACGACGAGAAGGGACGGGTTACGCCGCGACATGGCAGGGTTCCTCAAAATTAACTGATCATTTTCAATGCAGACGCCTTGGCTGCATATCCATATTTAACGCCCCTATTGACATAATCCAAGTTTTAATATTTGATCAAATATGACATCAAGTATGGAGGACGGTCTGTGAACAAGGGAGTGGGTCAATTCATGGCAGCGGCGCGCGTCGGCTGCCTTCTGGGCGCAAGTTGGATCGCCGTGTCCGCCGCGGCGGCAGAAACGGTTCAATCCGAAGCGCCGGTGGTAGCTGCGGGGGATGACACGATCATCGTCACGGCGCGCAAGCGTACCGAAACGATCATTGACGTGCCGATCTCGATTAGCGTCATGGGCGCAGAGGCGATCGAGCGTCGTGGTGCGAAAGATATGGAAGAACTGGCGCGCAGCGTGCCGAACGTGGTCGTCGAGCAAGGCGCAGAACAAGACAGCAAGCGCTTTCTGATCCGCGGGATCGGGGCCTCGTCGGGAACGGCGTCCACGGTCGCGTTGTATGTGGACGACACGCCGATCACCATCGGTACTGAAACGCCCGATCTCAAGCTGTTCGACGTCGAACGGCTTGAAGTCCTGCGCGGGCCGCAGGGGACGCTATTCGGATCGAGCGCAATGGGCGGCGCGATCCGCTATATTTCACCCCAACCAGGGTTTTCCGGCGTCACCGGGTCGGGCAAGGTCGAAATCGGCAAAATCGACGGCGGCGGCATGAATTACGAAGTGCAGGGTGCGCTGGGGCTGCCGCTGGCAACCGATACGCTCGCCTTTCGTGCCTCCGCCTTCTACCGCCGGGACGGCGGCTATGTGGATGTGGTCGACGAGACGACCGGGGCGCTGGTGGATCAAAATGCTAACTCGACCGACACTTTCGGTGGCCGCGTCGCGCTGCGCGGCAAAATCGGTGAAGTGGTCGAGGCAACGGCCTCACTGCTCTTCCAGCAGCAGCAGCGAAACAATCTGCCGGTCTATTTCACGGGCCGCGGCGTCACCACCACCGTTCCCCTCGACGGGTTCCGGCGGACGCAGCGGTCGCCCGTCGACTCCGATGACAAGTTCCTCATGCCGAACCTGACGATCAAGGCGGATCTGGGCGGCGTCGAGCTGACCTCTTCCAGCTCGTATGTGCGGCGCCGCTTTCAGCTTCGCAATGACTTCAGCTTCTTTGTGCAGCGTGCGCTCGGCCTTCCCGATCCGGTTGGAACGCCGCTGGTGGTCGCCGGCAGCAATGACCGCCTCTTTGAATCGGTCATCCAGGAAGTGCGGTTGGCCTCGCAGGGCAATGGCCGACTGAGCTGGCAGATTGGCGCCTACTACCAAAAGTCGGAGGCGCATCGGCAGCAACGCGTGACGACGACGAACCTCGCGACGCTCGTCCCGCCGCTCGCCCCGCTCATCCTTCCTGGCGGCATCGTCTTCAGCTCGGACGTTGAGCCGGTGACCGAGCAGATCGCAGGATTTGGCGAGCTCGAGTTCAAGCTGACTGATAAGTTGAAGCTTACCGCAGGCGTGCGCGTCACCGAACTCAAGCAAAAGTTGGACCGCTTCGCCAATGGGTTCTTCAATGGCGGTTCGTCGCAGGTTTCGGCGCGGAGCAAGGAAACGCCGGTCACGCCGAAGATGTCTGTCAGCTACGACACCTCGGACGATTCGATGATCTATGTAACTGCGGCGAAGGGTTTTCGCGAAGGCGGGCCGAACGCCCCCGTTCCGGTCACCATTCCGGCCTGCCGCGCCGCGCTCGACGCGCTCGGGTTGAACGATGCGCCTGATTCCTATGGCTCCGACAATCTGTGGAGTTATGAGATTGGCGGCAAGTTTCAGTCGCGCGACCGCCGCGCAGGAGTGAACCTGGCGGCCTATCAGGTCGATTGGAGCAAGATTCAGCAGTCCATCGGTCTGGCTGGATGCGGTTTCGGCTTTACGGACAATGTCGGAAAGGCCCGCGTGCGCGGGGTGGAAGGTGAGGCATTCATCAAACCCGTCGAAAATCTGAGCCTCGAGTTCAAGCTCGGCATCGCAGACGCGCAGCTGACAGAGGATCTGATTACGGGCGCAAATGCCGCCGGTCCTATCGTGGCGGCGCCGGCGGGGACACCGTTGCCCTTCACGCCCAAATGGACGGTCGGCGCGGCCGTGCAATATGACGTGGAGCTGGGGGGCGATACGCGTGCCTATGTTCGAACCCAGTTCGACCATGTCGGCAAGACCACACGCGATCTGGGCACGCCGAGCGATGATCCGCGCAGCCACAACCGGAAATCTTACAGTGTTGTCTCGGCTCGCGCCGCGGTTAGCAATGGCCCTTGGGAAGTGTCGTTGTTTGTCGACAATTTGTTCGACGTCCGCCCCGTCCTGTTCGACAGTTTCCAGGATTTTGCTCCGGGGACATCATCCTCGCGAACAACGATCCGTCCGAGGGCCTTCGGAAGCAGTCTCTCCGTCCGCTTCTGAGAGAAATAGCTGGAACCCCCGGAGGGGCGGGCAGGTGCTTTGCGGTGCTTGCTCGCCCCAAATTCCCAAGAGGAACGTATGAAACTACTCAGGATATTCGGCTGGACCGTTGCGGGAATCGCAGCATTGGTTGTCTGCTTCACGACTGTGATGTTCGGCTATCGAAGTCACGTCCAGGGCCAGAATGAAGATCTGGCGAAAATTCAATCACCGGCCGGTATTCAGGAAGCAAAATACATCCGGATCGGCGGTATTGATCAATGGGTGACGATCCGCGGCGAGAACCGTAAAAATCCAGTGCTGCTGTTTCTGCACGGCGGTCCCGGCATCCCGCTCTACCCGGTTGCCTATGACATCCTCCAACCATTGGAAAAGAACTTCACCATCGTCCAGTGGGACCAGCGCGGCGCCGGCAGGACTTTCGCGCGCAATCGCAAAATGCCCAAGTCGGCGCTGACTCTGAAGCGGCTCGAGGCAGATACCGTAGAGCTGATCGAGATATTGAGAGAGGAGTTGGGCAAGGACAAGATCGGTCTGGTCGCCGCGTCGGCCGGCTCAGGGTTCGGCATTCGCGTGGCCAAGCACAGGCCCGATCTTCTCTATGCCTATGTGGGCGTCGGACAGCTCATCGGGATCGATGAGGCGGATGAGCTTCTTTATGGTTTTGTGATGCGTCGTGCACAGGAGACCGAAAATCAGGACGCGCTGCAGGAGCTGCGCGCGATCGGAAAGCCGCCGTTCAAGGACATTGCGGAGTCGACCGTGGCCCGCCGGTGGTTGACCGAATTCTCGCCGCCTTCAGAAAAATCCTTCAACAGCACGTGGAATCTTCTTTCCGCGATGGCCGTGGCCCCCGGATATTCCATCGGAGACATTCGCGATATCATCTCCGGCAGCGAGTTCAGCCTCGATGCGCTCTACAACGACTATCGCACAACCGATGCGCGAAAGCTGGGGCGCGACTTCGAGGTGCCCTTGATTTTCATCCAGGGTGATCAGGACTATCTGACGCCAACCTTGCTGGTCGAACAATATGTCGGTTGGGTTCGTGCACCCTACAAGCGCGTGCTGATCTTGCGCAACGGCGGCCATTCAGCCTCGGTGGCGCTGCCGCGGCAGTTTATTCCGATGCTCGAGCGGGTCGTTCATCCTCTTGGTGCCACGTCACCGCAAATGTGAGAGGCCTTGCTATGCAGATTCGTATGTTTGACGCGCCGCAGGTGCGGCAGTTGCTACCGGTCGAGGAATGTATCGACCTGATGCGGGACGCCTTTCTCGCGGTTGCGCGGGGCGAGACGGGTCAGTTGCTGCGAAGTGTACTGATGCTGCCCGGCGATGATGGCGCATGCTTCGGGACTATGTCAGGGTATATGTCCGAACCCAATGTCTTTGGTGTTAAGGTGAACTCGGTCTTTCCAGCCAACTTTGGCACTGAATATCCATCGCATCAGGGTGTCATGCTGCTCTTCGAGCGCCAACACGGCGAGCTCGTGGCGATGCTGGACGCGGGGGAGATTACGGCCGTTCGGACAGCCGCGGCAAGCGCTGCAGCGACGGACGCTTTGGCCAGAGGCGAGTCGAGCCATCTGGCGGTTCTGGGCTACGGGCGGCAAGCGTCGATGCATGTCGCGTCGATGCGCGCCGTGCGACCAATCAACAAGCTTACAGTGTGGGGCCGGTCCGCTGGGCGGGCACGCGCCTTTGCCGAGGAACAGCAACGGCTGCACGCGGTCGCCGTGGAGATTGCGCCAGACGTTGAGCAGGCGATTGCGCATGCCGACATCGTCTGCACGACGACGGCGGCGGCAAAGCCCATTCTCAAAGGCGACTGGATACCGGCGGGTTGCCATCTGAACGTCGTTGGATCGAGCATGGCGCGCTTTCGCGAGATCGACACGCGCGCCGTCGTCCGTTCGCGGTTCTTCGTCGATTATCGCCCGATGTGCCTTCGCGAGGGAGGTGAGTTCCTAAAGGCGGTCGAAGAGGCTGCGGTGACGGCGGACCACATCGTCGGCGAGGTCGGCGAGGTGCTGGCAGGTACTTGCGAGGGTCGCCGCGATGCGGGCGAAATTACCGTGTTTAAGTCCCTGGGCATGCCGGTCGAGGATATCGCGGCGGCCCATTACGTGCTCAAAAAAGCTTTGATGAAAGACTGACGGGGCCAGTTGCAAGGGTCAGCTTGGGCCGCTTGTAACGACTTGCCCTCTCTCTCGTTACAAGCGGTCCTTTTTCGCATCAGTCTTCGCGAAGATGGGCGGCAAGCGTTTCGATATCGGTGTTCGTTCCGCAGACCAGTACGCCCACCTTTTGTCCCCGCAAGGGTTCCGCCAGCGGACCGCACAGCGCTGCCGCTGCCGCCGCCGCCGCAGGCTCCACCGCCAGCTTCATTTCGCGGAACATGAGCCGCATAGTACGGCGGATGTCTGCGTCGCTAACCTTGATCAAGGTATCGACATTCTGCTGACAGAGGCTGAACGTGAAGGGAGCTGCATAAGGCGCATTCAGGCTGTCGGCGATTGTCGCACCCTGCTCAATTGGCATCGCTCGGCCTGCGGCAAAACTGCGATGCATTGAGTCCGCGCCATCAGGCTCGACGCCGTAGATTTTGGTGCTGGGCGAAAGGAGCTTGATCGCGCTCGACATGCCACCGCACAGCCCACCACCGCCAATCGAGATGATCACCGCGTCCAGATCCCGTACCTGCTGGCAAAGCTCCATCCCCAAGGTAGCCGAACCCAGAGCAGTCGTCCGCCCCTCGAACGGGTGAACAAAATAGCGGCCCTCGTCCCTTTCGAATTCGGCGACGCGTTCAAAGGCTTGGTGGACATTGTCGGCAATGACAAGCTCGGCGCCATGGCTTTTGCACAATGCCATGCGAAACGTGCTCGCGCCGCGCATCATCACGACCTTGGCGTTGGTGCTCAGCGTCTTCGCGGCATAGGATGTGGCAACCGCGTGGTTACCCGAACTGACCGCGGTTACGCCGCGTTTGCGCTGTGCGCCCGAGAGCTGCATGATGTTGTTAAGTGCGCCGCGGACTTTGAACGAGCCTGCATATTGCAAAAGCTCAAGCTTGAGCATGACCTGCGTATCTTGTCCGACGAGCGCAGAAATTTCGGGACCCTGCCAGCGATAGACAGGGGTCTCGATGATATGATCGCCTAGGCGCTGGCGAGTTGCCTCGATCTCGTCGAGCGAGAGCTTCGCGGGGACCGGTTTGTCATTGTCGGACACGGGGCTGGCATTCCTTTCTGGACAAGCGAAGATGAAATTGGGCCGCGGGCTACCAGCGTAGCCAGTTGAGCATGTTCAGCGCCGCAAAGAAGGGCAGGGTCGCCATCGATGCGATGAAGAGGATCAGGACCGAACGGGTCGATGTCCGCTTCGTCCAGCGCGCCGCGATCTGGAGAAGAATCGCAGTGATGATGCCTGATAGCGCGGCGAGCGCAACGAACTTGGCGATCACCAGCGGAGCGGGCGTGGCTACAGGCAGGTTCGACAATGACATGGCACCGACCGCGACGAGAGCCGATGACAGGATAATGCAGACCGCCGAGACGGTTGCCAGATGCAGTGAGATCCGGACGATCCGTCCGGGCGCGGTTCGCTTACGGCGAAGGAAGGCGGTCATGGCGGTACCTAGGATCACCAGAGCACCGCAGATCCC
Organism: Sphingopyxis sp.; assembly: GCF_019459305.1. Lineage (GTDB taxonomy): Bacteria > Pseudomonadota > Alphaproteobacteria > Sphingomonadales > Sphingomonadaceae > Sphingopyxis. The sequence goes on from NZ_JAIBES010000084.1 coordinate 39,977, forward strand.
AATCGCCAACAGTGTCCACAATGTGGTTGGCGTCCCTTTCCAGGCAATGCGATTGAACGCCACGAATGGACGCCATCCGATCGCGAAGGAGGCGATGCGGCCGCGATTGTCGCGCGTGAAGACAAGTTGGTCTCGCCGCTCTGCCCCTTCGGCGCGGACGAAGCGATCCTTCCCGACTGGAATCCATCGAGAAACATCTCGACCAATGCTCACGACGACGCCGCCGTTCGCGCTCTTCGTTACATAAGCGGCCGCGAAGGCCGATCCGATGCGTTCGATGCTCGACAAATTGCTGATGTTAGGGCGGTAGGAGCCGAGGTAGGCATCGACAGGGGCCTCTGCGACCCGTATCGGTGCGGCGCGCGCCGCGGTCCCGGGATGGAAGCGCCGCATGTAGGCGCGAGCGACCTGCTCGACGGTCATGACACGGCCAAGCGTATTCATAGACACAAAGAGCCCCGTGCCCGTGTCGGGCGCGATAATTAGCAGGCTGGTAAAGCCAGCAATTTTTCCTCCGTGCGCAAGCAGGCGCCGGCCGTCGATATTCACTTCGTAGAAGCCATGCGCCATGCCTTCGATGCCGGGCGCGTTACGGGCTAGCGGCCTGCGCATTTGCTGCGCCGTTTCAGCACGCAGGATTCGGGCTTCGCCCAGTTCGCCGTCCTGCAGATGTGCCAGCATGAACTTCGCCATGTCATCCGCAGTCGATGTGACCGCTCCGGCAGGATAGATGTAGATATGTTCGACCGGGGCCGCCGCCAGCCCCCCATCGACGAAGCGGTAGGATCGCGACAGGTCGGGCGGCAGCTTCGCACCGGTTGTCTGCCTGAAGGTCGTGTGAGTCATGCCGAGTGGGGCAAAGATGTTCTTTGTCACATAGGCGTCGAACGGTTCCTTCACGACGCGCTCGACAATATAGCCGGCGAGGGCGGTTCCATAGTTGGAGTAGGCAATCTGTTGACCCGGCGGGGCGATGCGTTCGGGCAGCCCCTCCTTCAACGCGCGGCCAAGCGTCATATCCGCGCGGACGGGCTGGCGCGTTGCGAGACCAAATAGCTTGTCTTCGAAGCCTGCGGTGTGGCTGATCAGATGGCGCAGCGTGATCGGCTGGCGATAAGTGGCAGGCACGCGAAAATCGAGATACTGGTTGATGTCCGCGTCAAGGTCGAGATTGCCGCGCTCGACCTGCTGCATCACCGCAGTCCACGTAAATAGCTTGGTTACGGAAGCGATGCGGAACCGGGTCGTCGCCGCCTCAGCGCGGCGTCCCGCGTCGACATCACTGAAACCATAGCCTTTGCTGAACAGCAGGCGCCCATTCTCGACAACCGCGACAGTTGCGCCCGCCACCGCCTCGGTATCGAGCATCTGGGTCATGACTCCGTCGAGGAATAGCTCGGCGTCCCTCGCTTCGACAGCGCGCGCCGGTGCATTCAGGTCGGTGAGCGGCACTGCGTCGCGGGCCAAGGCTCCGCCGCAGGCAAGAATCGAACATAATCCCGCCAACATCCAGCGCCGCATCGTCAAGTCTCCCGTTTCAGTTGAGGGCAGATTGCAATTTATTTGATCAAAATGTCAAGTTGGAATATTTCGTTGAAAATCCCATGAGAGCGCCATATTATTGCGTAATCAAGGCAATCATCGGGTCGGAATAAATGATCAAAACAATCAATGCATGCGCGAGGAGGTCGCCTTTGGGCCAGGCTGTTGCCGCGCTTATATGCGCCTCCGCTGCCGGGAGTACTTCCACCCCTGTTGTGGCTGGGGACTTGTCGGCGTGGGACACAACGATGCCGCGCGGCGAAGCGCGCGTGATCGATTTCGAAACCGATGAAGGCACATGGATGTCGGTCGACGTGTCGCCCGACGGGCGACGGGTCGCCTTCGACCTGCTTGGGCACATCTATCTCATGGGCATCGAAGGCGGCAAGGCACAGGCCTTGACCCAAGACAGTGGCATGGCGCTCAATTTTCATCCGACCTTCTCGCCCGATGGCTCGCGGATTGCTTTCATTTCCGACCGAGGGGGGCAGAATGCCCTTTGGGTCATGGATGCCGATGGCCGCAATGCCCGGCTGCTTTTTCAGGACGATGAAACCCGCATTGCCGAGCCCGCCTGGCTTCCCGACGGAAAGCATATTGCAGCTGTGCGTGCCTTTCCGACGCCCGGCCGCGGGTGGCACCGGCAGAATACGCGCGTGTGGTTGTTTCCTGTCGATGGCAAGGACCCGGCGCGTGAACTCGTGGGCGGAAAGGAGGCGCAGTATAATGGGCCATCGCCGTCGCCGAATGGCGACCGGATCTATTTCCACACCTCCTATTTCAGCGGCAATCGCTATGGCACCCAAATAGGACACCATGTCCAATCGGTCGCACTTTCGGGCGCCGAACTCCGGGATGTGATCGGGTCGCCCCCCGCCGCGCCGGACCTCTCCGCATCAGAGGTGCCCGGAAATCCTTCGGCCGACATTCAGCCGCGCGTATCGCCCGACGGTCGCTGGCTTGCTTTTGCGCGCCGGATGCCCGGCACGCATGAACAGATTGCCGGGCACCGACTTGCCGGCAGCACTGGCTTGTGGATCAGAAATCTTGCGACTGGGCATGAGCAGCTGCTGCTCGCGCCGATCACGCGCGATCTGTCGTCGGCGCACGCTATGTATTCGCATCGCGTCCTGCCCGGATTTTCCTGGACGCCCGATTCACGCGCGATCATTTTGTCGGTTGGCGGAAAGATCGCGCGCGTCGATCTTCGGTCCAGGAGCCTCCGGAGCATCCCCTTTACGGCGCATGTTCACCGGCGCATCTCCGGACAGGTCCGCGGACGCTTGGCCCGGATGACGAATAGTCTTCCCGTCAAATTTCTGCGGTGGCCCGCTTCGTCGCCGACGGACGACAGGATCGCTTTCGTTGCGGTCGGCAAGGTCTGGACCGGGGGGGGCGAGGGCAAGGGTTTTCATCCCGTCGCCCCGGACGTGCCGGGCGTCCAGTTGACACCGTCATGGTCCGCCAGCGGCGATGCGCTCGTGTTCGCGAACTGGGAGTCGGGCAAACGCGGCGGGTTATGGATCAAGGAAGGCGCAAACTCCGCGCGCCGTATCGCCCTGCCCGCGGGCGAATATATTTTTCCGACCTTTTCGCCCGACGGGAAATCGATTGTCGCCATGCGGGGGCAGTCGGATGAAGCGGCGGCCGGTCGCTGGGAAGCGGGCAAGTGGGACGTCGTTCGCTTTCCCGTCGCCGGGGGCGACGGGGTCATATTGGCAACGGCTGCCGCGGCCCGGCCCGTTTACTTCCTGGCGGACGGGCGCTTGGCGTTCGAGCGGCAAGAGCAGGCCGCCGCGGCGCAAGGACTTTATCAGCCTTTCCCTTCTGCCGATGCATATGATGCAAAAGTATCGATCGTCGCCCAGCGCCCTGATCCCGGCGCGCCGCAGCAGCGCATCGCGGCATTTCCGGCAAGGAATTCTCGCGCGTTCGGTGCCGGAAACCGCCCCTTGCTTTCGCCAGATGGACGGTGGGTCGCTTTCGAGGCCGCACGTGAGGTTTATATAGCACCCGCCAACTGGTCCGCCGAAGGAACCGCGCCCTTCATCGAAACGAACCCCAACCAACCGTCGCCTGATGCGCGCCGTGTATCTCGCGCGGGCGGCGTTTATCCGCGATGGCAGCGCGACGGGACGCTCGAATTCGTATCGGGCCGCACGCTATTTTCGTGCACTGCGGACAACCTGATTTGCCGCGAACGTGACGTCGAACTCTCAGTGCCGCGCCCAGTCCCCAATGGAGCCTTTGCTCTCGTTGGCGCGAAGATTATATCGCTCGGTTCGAAGGGCGTAATCGAGCGCGGGACGCTGGTCGTCGAGGGCGACCGCATCCGCTGTATCGGCCGATGCACCTTGCGGAAATCGGACAAGGTCATCGACGCCACCGGGAAAACGATCATTCCGGGACTGATCGATGTCCATACCCATGATACCGAAGTGCCCGAAGGCGTCGTGCCAAGCTTCGCACCCGAGCTGGCGCGGCAATTGGCCTATGGCGTCACGACCACGGTCGATCCCGCATCGGATGCGGCTGCCATCCTGCCGCTGGCGGAACTCTCCGATGCGGGCTTTCTCGCAGCGCCGCGCATCTATGGTGTCGGCGATCTTGTGACATCCGGCCGCGCTGCCGGCTTTGGCGATCATGTTGAAATCCGCAGCCTGGCGGACGCCGAGCGCATCGCCCGCCGCAATGCCGAATGGGGTGCGGTTGCGCTCAAATCCTTTCGCATGACGAGCCGCCGTCAGATGCAGCAGCTCACCGAAGGCGCGCGCCGCGCGGGATTGTCGATCACCGCCGAAGGCGGACCGATCGAATATGTCATCGGCATGGCGATGGACGGACAGACGGGGTGGGAGCATTATATCGCCAATCTCCCGGTCCATAAGGATGTCAGTACATTCCTGGGTCAGGCAAATATGGTCTATTCTCCAACGTCGGGCGTGTCGGGACATCCTCGCGGAGGAGTGGACTTTTTTCGCGACCGCCATGATTTTGCGTCCGACGAAAAATATCGTCGGTTTAGCGCTGCCGGGTCGTTGCCGGCGCCCATCGGCGCAGCCGGCCCGACGGGCTTTTCCGCCTACAGCTTCCCGATCGTCGCATCGGGACTGGCTGCCATTCGCGCCGCCGGCGGCCGGGGCGCCATCGGTGAGCATTCGGAGCAGGGCGGTATTGGCTCGCACTGGGAGATCTGGTCCTATGCCACGGCGCTCGCACCCATCGAGGCGCTGAAGGTAGCGACGATCGAAGGTGCCTATTTTCATGGCCTTGATCAGGAGATCGGATCGCTGGAGGTCGGCAAGCTTGCAGATCTGGTCATATTGAACCGCAATCCGCTCGAGAATATTCGTCACACGCTGGACATCGCTTTTGTTGCGAAGGGCGGCATTCTTTATCGCGGCGCCGATCTGGAGCAGATCTGGCCGGTCCGCAAACCCGATCTCCAGGTTTTTCGTACGCATGACTAGGAGGCGGTCGTCGGTGGACCCGAAGTCTGCCGCCGCGGTGTGCGGCTTGGGAGAACTAGGCGTGCGATCCAGTTCGCACCGGAAAGGAATCTGCAATGCATAACAAGGGCGCTAAGGGCGGTATCGGACTCCTCACGCTCTTCTGTCTGTCCATCGGCACCATCATCGGCGTCGGCTGGATCACACTTCTCGGAACCTGGCTGGGTGCGGCAGGCTCGATCGGCGCAATTCTCGCCTTCGCGCTCGGCGGAGCGATCATCTTGCCGATTGTCTTCTGCTATGGGGAGGCGCTGTCGATCACCGGTGCAACGGGCGGCGAGATTGCCTTTGCCCGCGCCGCGGGCGGGCGCCGCGCGGCCATGTGTGCGGGCTGGATCCTCTTGCTCATTTTTCTCGGCGTCGTGGCCTTCGAAGCGATCTCGGTGGCGTGGATTGCGGGAATTTTGTTTCCAGCCCTGCTCGGCCCGACGCTTTATTCGGTTCTCGGCGCCGACGTCCATCTCGGTGCGTTGCTGATCGGCGTTGGTGGAACCTTGATCATTGCGCTGTTCCATCTCCGCGGCAGCCAATGGATCGAGAAGCTCCAGAATTTCTCGACAATCACCAAGTTGATCGCGGCCCTTATCTTCATTTCGGCCGGGTTGGCATTTGGCGATCCGGCCAATCTCGCGCCTGCTTTCGTGCGCCGTGATGGGGCAATCGAACTGGCGGGTTTTTTCTCGGTCCTGTCGATGACCCCGCTGTTCTACGCGGGTTTCAATACCACCCTGCAGGCCGTGGACGAACGCGATGCGAGCGTATCGCTTCGCGGCGTCGGACTCGTGCTCGTGGCCTCCATTCTGGGAGCGATCGTCTTTTATGCCGGAGTAATTGCTTCTGCGGCGATGAGTGCACCGCGCGAACTGCTCCTCAATGCGGATCTCCCGGCAGCCGCCGCTTTCGATCACGCCTTCTCGTCGTCGCTGATGAGCAAGCTCGTCCTGATATCAGGACTGCTCGGGCTGGTTTCGGCATGGAACGCGACCTTCTTTGCCGCAACGCGCGTGCTGGCGGTACTCGCCGAAGACGGCATGATCGGTTCATGGTTCGGCCGACGGAGCGCTGCGACCGGATCCTATTTCAATGCCACGATATTCTGCGCAGTCCTCGCCTCGTTGGGGGCGATATGCGGCCGAAATGCGGTGGGGCCGATCGTCGCCACGTCGGCGCTGGGGCTCGTTGCGATGTTCGCAATCGCGGCCGGGTCCGCGATCCGCCTGCGCCGGTTGCAACCCGATGCTCCCCGCAGCTTCAAAATTCCCGGTGGTGTAAAGACCGCCTGGCTCGCGCTGGCCCTCAGCCTCGGTCTTATGGTGATTTCGCTCGGCCATGCGGTTGCCGAGGCGGGCGGCTTCCCATTGGAACTGGCCGTTCTGACGGGGTGGGCAATCCTGGGGGTGGGGGTTGCGGCCCGTGGTGCGGGGGAGCCTGCGCGCGCTGACGAATGGTCGACTTGACGAACAGTCGCAATTGGGGCCAGCAGCTAGGCGCTGCGCTTTATTGTTGCCCGCAAAGTGCAGCGCATCGCCGCTTAAAAAGCACGCCTTGCGCGGCGGGCCATCGGTCGCTGCGGGGTCAGCTGGGCCGAAAGCTGCTCGGCTGCGACCTTCTCAATTCCCGCGAGTTGCAACGTCTCGGCTAGGGCCCGGTCGGCGGTGATCGCAATATCCGGTGCAACCCCGGCTCCTTCCCAATCTATGCCGGTTTCAGGATCATAGGTGCGCCCCACCGGCATGAAGGTGGTAAAGCCATGCGCAAGCGGCAAGATGTCACCGAAATGGCCAGCGCCGGCCGTTGGTTCGCCGACTAGCGTGGCGCGCTGCGTTCGCTTGAGCGCCAACGCGAGATGTTCACCCGCCGATGCTGTCGCGCCCGAGGTCAGCACATAGATAGTGGCCCTGGCAATCGGCTGCTTCTCAGCTGACGGCAAGGCCCAATGTTCCTGGCGAACGACGTCGGCAGGCGAGGGGATCGTCTTGATGGTTGGAAACGCTGCCAGTGGATCGCCGTCCCGTTCGATGATCGCGGCGCGCGTTTCCATCATGAGAAGCCGGGTTGGTTTGGCGAAGACGGCGGAAAGCAGGATATCCATTTCGTCGAGCCCGCCGCCGCGGTGCGTGCGAAGATCCAGGATCAACGTGCGGGCTTCGCCAAATTCGCGGACGAAGCGTCGCGTTGCCTCGATCGACTCGGGCGTACCGAGAAAGCTGTTGAATCGGACAAAAGCGACTTCGGGCGCGATCCAGCGCATCTGTTCGACCTCGGGCGGCGGGGGCGCCGATGGCGTCTTCGGCTTGGCCGGCGTTTTAAAATCAAATGCCGTGGGAAACACTTGAAGATGTCCGTCCGGCGCGATCGCCTGAACATCGGCCGTCAACATGTCGGCCAGCTTCTCCCGGGTCACAGCCTTGTCGTAACCGCCGGCCGCGACCTTGGTGCGCAGCGCCGACGCATAGCGCGTGGCCGTTTCGGGAAAGAGGAAATTGCTCTCCAATGTCGCGGCAAAGGCCTCGGCAATTGCGCGCGCCTCGGCAACGCTGACGGCAGTGGTGGCAGGTGCGGATGGCGCTGCCGCGCTGCCCGCCGATTGCGCAGACAACGGAGACGCCGGAAGCGCGGCGAGGGCAAGGGTCAGCGGTATGAAACGTAACATCATTTTTCCTCCAGTTCGGATTCCGTCGTCGCTTATTGGGTGACGGACAGAATTTTCATGCTCTGCGCTGCAGGCAAGAGCTCGCGAAGTTCGAAGTGATTGGACCGAAGCGTGCCGCTACTCGCCAACGCAAGCTGGTCGTCAAAGTGCGGCGATGCCGGATCGTCGCTAAGCCCGGGCAGAAACTGCGAGTAGGAATTGAGGCGTCCGCCGGGATGAAATGCGACAACGAAAGGCACGCGCTGGCAGCAAAAGGCGGTGAGTTCAGACGCCCGGTCCGTCGCTGCCCGGTAACGCATCGTGCGCGGCGGCGCGGCGATAAAGGGCCGACTGTTCCAGCCGCCTTGCAGGTCCAGGTGCCGTTCCATGCCGGTGAAAACGAAGGATCCGCCGGCGCCGGGCCATCGCTTGCCGCCACGGCTCAACTTGTGCCGGTCGCCATAAACCGGATGGCGTAGCGATCCATAAAATTCGGCATAATCGGCTTGCGCCGCTCTCACCGCGGCAACGAACAATCCATCACGCTCCAACGCGATCGGCTTACCGTCGACGATTTCGAGCGCCATCTGATACGCTGCATTCCCGTCAATCCGGTTCAGCGCGTCAATGAAGAGGCTGAAGGCGAGCGCCGGACCTGAGTCCTCGACAAGACGGCCATCGAACGCGCGAAGTTGTGCCAGGAATTCGGCGATGCCGTTGCCGGATCCGAACTGCGCATCGTCGATCGATTTCAAACGGGTTGCCCATCGGTCGAACGCATAGATCTTCTCGTCCATCGTCAGGCGGATTGCATCTTGATCGGTCAGTTTTTCCGCCCTCTCGAGCAGCTCCATGTGCCGCAGCTGGCGCAAAGTTGTCTGGCCCGGCTCGAGCGCAAGATGGGGAGGGTGTTCATCGGGTATGATGACCCGTTCAGGGTACATCATGTCCGGACTGACATTGTCATTCACGACATATCCCTGAGCGGGGTTTTCGACCTTGATCGTCTGGTCGAGCGTCACAAAGCCCTGCCAGGCCGTGCGCGCGCTGTTCCCGTCGACAACCCCACTCGGATCGATACCGGGCTTGCGGATCGGAATCCGTCCAGGACGGACGTAGAATATGGATCCATCGGCGCCGCCGATCAGAAGATTGGCGGGATAAATGTCCATCGCTGCAAGTTCGGCCCGCAGTTCCGCAAGGTTCTGCGCCTTGGCCATATTGTACATCCGGCCATGTCCCAAGCCGACGCGGTCGATGCTCGCATAGCTCGCGACAAAAGCATTCCGGCCCCGCCGCTCGACGACGGGGGAAAGCAGGCCGTTATGGCGCGTATATTCGAACTGTCCGGTCACCGGCGCGGCACCTTTGACCTCGACCCGGTAGGGAATCGTTTCAAAACGCCTCGTTTCCTGATCAAACCGATAGCGCGAGCTATCGTCTGCGAGCGTTTCGACGCGGTAGCAATCGCCGGCAAATCGCGGACCCTCGGTCCAGCCCCAGGCGAAATCCCGGCTGTGGCCAAAGAATGGCATCGCAGTGCCCGTGGGCTCGAAAGCCTGAAAGTCGAAGTCGCCGGCTTTCATGCGCCAGGCATAGAACAAGGTTCCGATCGCGCTCCACGGACCGTGCGAGTCTGAGGAAAATAGAACGCCGCCGTTCGCGACGCGGCTTGGGCCAGCAACCCAGGCGTTCGACCCCTTGAGCGCCGGTTCTGCCGGCGCCGGCGCCTTGCTTTCGAGTGCGGCGATCCGCGACGGGCAGATTTGTGCGGCCTCAGCGACAAGCTGGCTGAATGCTGCAAGCGGCATTGCGGGCTCGAGTACGGGTGCCCAGGCAGGGCGTTTGGCGGGATTGTCGGCGAGGTAGCGATTTATTCCCGCAATATAGGCATCGAGGTTGCGACGGTATTGTTCGGGTAGCTGCGCCAGATTCTCGCGGGCGCTTTCGAGGATCCGGAACCGCCGGACTGCGACGTCGGAGGCGACGCTGTCCTTGATCGCATTCGCCAGGTGAGGCGTGACCTTGTCGGCGCCGATCGGCCCCGGACCGAAATTGGCGGCAAGTTCGCCCTTGGTGGCAAGATAAATCAACAGCAGCTGATCGATCCTGTCTTCGGCCGTGGCAAAGCCGAGTGCGAAGAAACCATCCTCTTCACGCGCGGCATAAATATGGGCCATGCCCCATTCGTCGCGAAATATGTTTGACTTGCCCGGGGCCATCAGCGGGCCAGGCTCGCGTGGAGTTTGAACCTCGGTAATCGGCGCCGGCGCCGCTGTGCTGGTCAGCGGGAATCCGGCGATCGCCAGCAGCGCTGTCGCCGTCGTGAGGTAGAATTGGGAGCCCGCCGCCATCATGCCTTCTCCTTTGCAGCCGTTCCATCGTCACGCGGGCCTAACCGGCTGCGAACCAGCGACCACATCAACTGACGGTCGCGCCACTCGCGTTTGCTGCGCAGGTCCAGCATTGGGGTCCGCGCGCGGCATGCCTCGGTCACGGCTGCGATGGCGGTTTCTTCCCACGGTTCTGCCACACCCAGATCGCGGCCGAGCTCCTGATAGGCTTCGCGAAAGCGCCGGGCATATCCCGCGACACCATCATCGGCGTTGAGGTCCATGGTTGCGAACGGACCGAGAAAAGCCCAGCGCCGACCGAGCGATTCCGTCATGCAGAGATCGAGATCGTCGGGGCTGATCACGCCGTTCGCAACCAGATGCATCGATTCATTGATCACGGCCGCCTGGAGCCTGTTGGCGACATAGCCCGGCACCGGCTTGCGCAGAATGATCGGCGCCTGGTCGAGCTGGAGCATGATCGCGCGGGTGCGTTCAATGGTTTCGTCGCTTGTCGCAGGTCCGGCAAGCAGTTCGACGAGTGGTACCAGGTGCGGCGGGTTGAACGGATGCGCGACGATACATCGATCGGGTCCGGCAGCGTCCTGGAATATATCGGCCGGCAAAAGACTGGAGCAGGAACTGGCGATGATTGATAACGGGGCGGCTTCACGTCCGATTTCGGCAATCGCTTCGCGCTTGGCATCGAGGCTTTCCGGCGCGCTCTCCTGAATAATTTCGGCATCTGCAACGGCATCGCGCAAGGTGGAGGCAATGGAGATGCGTGCCATGATTTTGTCGCGCCCCCGCACGAGGCCGAACGCCGCCATATCGTCGAGCGAGGTCGCGATGGCGCCAAGTGCAGCATCCATTGCAGCGACACTGGGGTCGAAAAGCGAAACGCGATATCCCGCTTTGGCGTAAAGTAGCGCCCAGCCCCGGCCGATCGTGCCAACGCCGACGATTGCGGCCTTTCCCAAACTCATTCCATAATCTCCAGATATTTGATCAAATATCATACACAATGGAGCTATTCTTTCAAGGAAGGATGTTCCTATAATTGATAATTTATGGATCACGGCCTATGGAGGCTTGCCGATTGTGTCGGAGGAAGGCAGCTTGGCAGGGTATCAAAGGAGAAATTTCTGTGGCGAAACGGGCGGATGAGAACAATTCGGACCATCCAGCGAGCGACGCTGGCGGTGCACTTAGCACGCGCGGACTTCGCGTCATCCGGCGCCAGACGCTCAAGGAGCGCATCTATCAGGAGCTTCGCAAAGCGCTTCAGGAGGGCAAATTCGAACCCGGCGAGTCGATCACCGTCAAGCTCCTCGAACAGGAGCTCGGGGGCGGCACGATGCCGATACGCGAAACGATCCAGCGACTGGCGGCCGAAGGTGCGCTCATCAACCTGCCAACCGGGCGGGTGAAGGTTCCGCTTTTCACCGCGGACGAGTTCGACGAAATTAAGGAAATCCGGTTGCGGCTCGAAGGGCTTGCAGCACGCAATGCAGCCATTCGACTGAGCGACGAAGATTTTGCCCGGATCGAATTATCCCACCAGCGGCTGATGTCAGTGGCGACGGGCAACACCGAATGGGGCGAGATCGTTCACCTCAATTATGTCTTTCACTTCGCGATTTATGAAGCGGCGCGATCGCCGCACCTGCTTTCGATGATCGACAGTCTTTGGCTGCGCGTGAGCCCGCTTCTCTCGATTCCCTTCAAGAAGCCCGCCAAGGTGCGCGCCGAATGGGTGCTGGGCCACGAACACAACCAGCTACGGCTTCTGGATGCCCTAAAACAACGCGACGGCAAGGCCGCAGAGGCCGTAATTCGCGAAATCATCCTTGGTTCGGCGGCGTGGTACCACCGCCATCATCAGTTCGCAGCCGAGCCGCTTTAGACCGATGGGGTCGCCGGACGCGCTGCCGCTCCCTTGTGCCGCCGTCGCAATGCATAATAAGCTGCGCCCGCCAAGGTCCAGATCAGGAACGCCAGCCAGGTCCGTTGCGGGAGGCTCAAAAGCATATAGATGCAAACGAGAATGCCGGTCGTGCAAACGACGGGCGCGAACGGAACGCGGAACGGGCGCGAGACGTCTGGTTCGCGGTGGCGCAGGTAAAGCACGCCCGCGCACACGAAAACGAAGGCCACTAAGGTTCCCATCGAAATCAGCTCACTGAGTGTTTGAATAGGGAATGTCGCTGCGGTTGCCGCAACGACGAGGCCTGCGACGACGATTCCTCCCGTCGGCGCGCGGCTCCGCTCTGATATGCGTGCAAATAACGAAGGCACCAAGCCGTCAGCCCCCATGGCGAATAGAATTCGGCTAAGGCCGAACAGCAGGACGACGAGCACCGACGTCAGTCCAATGACGGCCCCCGCGGCAACGGTAATCTTGAGCCAGGCGAGATGGCTGCCAGCATAATCGAGCGCAGTACTTACCGGACTTGCCGAGTCGAGTACGGGATAGGGCGCGATCCCAGTAAGGGTGAGGGCGAACAGGATATAGAGCCCGGTGCAGAAAAGCAGCGAACCCAAGATCCCAATGGGGACACTGCGCTGTGGATTCTTGGCCTCCTTCGCCGCTGTCGAAACGCCATCGAACCCCAGATAAGCATAGAAAATGATGGCTGCGCCGCGAAAGACCCCGCTCCACCCATATTCGCCTGAGGTGCCGCTGTTCGGCGGCAGGAAGGGCTGCCAGTTAGCAACATCGATGGACAAAGACGCGACCCCGATGAACAGGACAATCACGGTGACCTTGATCGCCACTAATATGCTGTTGACGCGAACCGAAAGCTTGACTCCGCGCACGAGGACGAACGTGAGCAAGAGTATGATCATCAGGGCAGGCGCATTGATTGCCGGAGCGCCGAATGCGAGCGCGCCATTCTCGGCCGATATCGGTGGGCTCGACAGTTGCGGCGGGATTACGATACCGAAGCTTTGCAGAAGATTGACCAGATAGGCCGACCACCCAACCGAGACCGTCGCTGCGGCCATCAGATATTCCAGCAGCAGGCACCATCCGATGAACCATCCAACCAAGCGCCCGAACGCCGCATGCGCATAGTTGTAGGCGCTGCCAGACGCAGGAACCATGGCGGCGAACTCGGCATAGCATAGCGCCGCGCAGAAGCAGGCCGCAGCCGCAATGAGAAACGACAGGACAATCGCGGGTCCCGCGTGGTCTGCCGCGACGACACCGGTCGACACGAAGATACCGGCGCCCAATATTCCGCCGATGCCGAGCAGAACCAGGTCCCAGGCACCAAGGTGACGTGCCAGCGCGTTATCCGCTGCCGCCTCCGCCTGAACGTCTTGCAGTCGTGACATGCCCGATACTCCGCTTGATAACATATTGTTCAGGCACCTCGTGTTGAGGCGCTTCTCAGCGTGGCCCGCCCGCCTCTGTCGCTTGAACATCGGGCAGGAGCGAACGCGCTGCTGCGACGATGGTCGCAGTGAGCGGCGTTGGCTGACGTTCAACCATGTCGAGATACACGCTGACGATTTCGCAGACGGCTCGCGCCTCGCCATTCTCCGCGTCGGACATCCAGTGGCGCGACGACAGCGACGTACGCCCGATCTTGAGTGTTTCGCTGCGGATCGTGAGCAGACTTCCAGGCTTCACCTCGGATCGGAGTACCAGGCTGATGCTGACGTCGGCAAAACCACGCGCGGAATTGCCGAAGCTGTGCCCGCAGCAGCTGACATAATGATGCAGCGCGTCGTCAAACATCGCCAGATAGTGGCGCGTGTTGAGGTGGCCCATCGCATCGCAAAGCCAGGGATGCGCAACGCCTCGATAAGTCTCCATCATGGCTCTAAAAGGCAACCTGGTCGCCGCCCTTGAGCTCGAGCGCTTCGCGCGCTTCGGCTGGCGTGGCAATTTCCAGACCCAGCTCACGAAGAATGCGTGCAATCTTGCCGACTTGTGCCGCGTTGCTTTCGGCGAGCTCGCCGCGCGCGATATAGAGACTGTCTTCCAGCCCCACCCTGACGTTGCCGCCGAGCAGCGCGGACATGGTCACGAACGGCATCTGGTCACGGCCAACACCGAAGCAGGAAAGATAATAATCATCGCCGAACAAGCGGTCGGCGATTTCCCGCATATGGAGAAGATTGGCAGGATCGGCCCCAATCCCGCCCAGGATGCCGAAAATGCACTGAATGAGGAAAGGCGGTTTGATCAGCCCGCGATCGGCAAAATGTGCGAGCGAATACAGATGGCCGACGTCATAGCATTCATATTCGAAGCGCGTCCCGCAGCCGTGACCGAGGCGAACAATAATTTCTTCGATCTGCTGAAAGGTGTTGCTCTGGAATCCGGACCGCGTGCTTTCCAGAAACGGCTTTTCCCAGTCATGCTGCCACTTGCTATAGCGATCGGCTAGTCCGAACACGCCGAAATTCAAGGTGCCCATGTTCAGCGACGCAAGTTCGGGCGCGGCGCGGAGCGGGCCGGCCAGCCGCTCGTCGATAGTCATCCCTGGACCGCCACCGGTAGTCGTGTTGATAATGACATCGGATTGCTGCTTGATACGCGGCAGGAATTCCATGAAGAGGTCGGGGTTGGCGGTCGGACGACCGTCTAGCGGTTCTCGGGCGTGCAGGTGCACGATTGCCGCGCCGGCCTCGGCCGCTGCAACCGCTTCGTGCGCAATCTGCTCCGGCGTGATGGGCAAATGTTGCGACATCGTCGGCGTATGGATCGACCCCGTTACGGCGCAGGTTATGATGACCTTTTTTGCGCGTCGCATTTCGCTCTCCTTTAGATCAAATAATTATTGCCGGCCGTCGAGGCGCGGGATCCCGATGTCGTACCGAAACTTGCCCCATCTTCAGCGCATGATGGACTTCTTCGACTCGACAAGGGGGCAGGTTAGGGCTAATTACAAATTTGATCAAATATAATATTCAACCGCTCGCTGATCGGGCTCGAGAGGCATAGGGGTAGTGGCCGAGATCGGTCAGCCGCCGAGGCAAAGCGCCCCTTAGGGGGACATCGGGGGCGCTTTCTTGCATCGCCATCCCGGATGTGCGGACTCCATTCGGAGTCGCCTGGCGGCCTGGAGGCGGTGAATGACGAGCGTATTCGTTCGGCGGCGGCGCAAAGGCCATTTCTCGCGGCGATGACTGCGAGATACCCGGAAGCTTTGTCATATGTTTCGTCTGAGACAGCGCGAAATGCGACCGATCCGCGCCCAAGCTGTGGTCCGCCGACTCCTCAGTGGAAGGAGCCGATGCTCTGCCTATGGCTGCGGACGTTCAAGCTCGACGCAGTGCGCTCCAGCTCGCTTTACATCGATGTCAGAACCTTTCCGCGGAGCGATCCGTGCGACGACCAACGCCGCCTCCTCGGTTGGGGCTGAGATCAATGTCCGTTCGAAGCGCGAGAATATTAAAGCGGGAGCCGCGTGCTATATTTTGTCTGGGACAGAGCGAAGTGGGACGACGCGGTGGCGACGCTGGGATGCCCGAGGAGAACACGCATCAGGAAGCGCTCATAGCCGGCGACGTCCGGCGCCACGATCCGCAAAAGATAATCCCAGTCGCCAGACATCGAATAGCAGTCCATGATCTCGGGGCGGCTATGCACGAAGGCTTCGAAGGCGCAAGTACTGTCGCTCGCGTGGCTTCGCATTCGGATATTGCAGATGACACTGACGCCGCAATCGACCTTTGCGGCATCGAGGAGGCGGACTGCGGGGCCAAGGATCCCGGCAGTCTCCAGAGCCTTCACACGCCGCCAGCAGGACGGCGCGGAACTTCCGACACGTTCGGCGAGCTCGGCATTGCTGAGCGATGCATCGGCCTGCAATTCTGCAAGAATGCGGCGATCAATCGGGTCAATCATAAATATGTTTCATATTCTATGGAAATCTGAATCATTCTTTTCAGAATATATCGATATATCGATCAGTTTGAAATGAATTTTCGCAGCGAATGTGGAAAAAAGCCCGCATGGCAAGCGAGAACATACAGCGCCCTGAAGGGGCGGGAGAAGACTGGACGGTCCGGCAAGGATGGGAGAATTATTCTTCTGCCGAGCATGCGATGTGGGACCGGCTGTTCGACCGGCAAGCGAAGATGCTCGTGGGCCGCGTCGCGCCCGAGTTTTTGGACGGCCTCGATATCCTCAGGCTCTCGAAGCCAGGCATCCCCAATTTCGAGGAACTCAACGAGCGCCTGACGAAAGCGACCGGCTGGCAGGTGGTTGCCGTGCCGGGCCTGGTTCCCGACGATGTCTTTTTCGACCATTTGGCAAACCGCCGGTTTGTGTCGGGGAACTTCATCCGCACCCCCGAACAGCTCGACTATTTGCAGGAACCGGACATCTTCCACGATGTCTTCGGCCATGTGCCACTGCTCGCGAACCCGGTGTTCGCCGACTATATGGAGGCTTATGGCAGAGGCGGGCAGCGAGCGCTGCGCCATGGGGGCCTGGAAAATCTCGCCCGCCTCTACTGGTACACGGTTGAATTCGGCCTGATCCAGGCGGCTGATGGCCTGCGCATCTACGGGGCCGGTATCGTCTCTTCCTATGGCGAGTCGATTTTTGCCCTCGACGATGCGTCGCCCAATCGCATCGGCTTCAACCTGAAGCGGCTGATGCAGACCGATTATCGGATCGACGATTATCAACAAAGCTACTTCGTGATCGACAGTTTCGAGGATCTGCTGAGCCAGACGCTGAATACCGATTTCGCGCCGCTCTACGCGGACCTCGCCGACGCGCGTGCCTACGCAACGGACACACTGCTCCCCGGTGACAGGGTCTTCACGCAGGGCACGCAGGATTATGCGACCGGCAAGGCGGCGGCGGCTTGAGCGGCGAGCTTACCAGTGTGGCCCTCGACGGCACGATTTTCTCGACGCTGAAAGCCGAAGCGCCCGATGCGCTGCTCGCGCTCATTGGCCTGCATGCTGCCGATCCGCGACCGACCAAGATTGACGTCGGGGTCGGCGTGTTCCGCGATGCCACCGGTGCGACCCCCGTGTTCGCGGCGGTGAAGGAAGCCGAACTGTGGCTCGCCCAGACCCAGCTGAGCAAATCCTATCTCGGTCCGGAAGGCGATGTCCGTTTCACGGAGCTCCTCGCCGAGCTGGCGCTTGGGCGACGCACCGGCGGTTCACGCGATCTGGTCGGTTTGCAGACACCAGGCGGAACCGGGGCGCTCCGGCTCGGGGCCGAACTGCTCGCGCGCGCGGCGCCGGGCCGCAGCATCTGGGTGGGCACGCCGACGTGGGCCAATCATGTCCCATTGCTGGCGGGAGCGGGGCTGGCGGTGCGCCCGCATCGCTTCTTCGATCCCGAGGAATCCGACCTGGATTTCGCCGCGATGATGATCGACCTGGGAGCGGCAAAACCAGGCGATATCCTGCTCCTTCACGGCTGCTGTCACAATCCGACGGGCGTTTCCTTCAGCCTGTCCGAGTGGCAGGCGATTGCGGCGTTGTGCGCCGAGCGCGGCCTGCTGCCCTTTGTCGACCTCGCCTATCACGGCTTAGGACAGGATATCGAAACCGACGTCGCCGGGGTGCGGCTGCTCGTCGAGAGCGTGCCCGCGGCGATCGTCGCCTATAGTTGTGACAAGAATTTCGGCCTCTACCGCGATCGCGTCGGGGCGATCTGGGTCAAGGCGCCGACTAGCCAAGTCGATGCGGTGCGCTCCAACCTTTATGCGCTGGCGCGCATCAACTGGTCGATGCCTCCCGATCATGGGGCGGCGGTGGTGCGCCTTATTCTCGACACCCCCGAACTGCGTGCCGACTGGGAAGCGGAACTAGGCGCCATGGCTGCGCGGATCGCCGATCTCAGGGAGCGGCTGGCTGCCGCCAACCCGCGGTTTGCACCGCTCGGCCGCCAGCAAGGTATGTTCGCCATGCTGCCTCTCGGTCCTGCCGCGGTCACGGCGCTGCGTGCCGACCATGGCATCTACATGGCAGGCAACGGTCGCATCAATATCGCAGGCCTCGGCGAGGCGACGGTCAATCGCTTCGTTGCTGCTTGCGCGCCTTATCTGGGAACGAAGCCTTCACCTGTGCAGCAACCTCCCGATGACTGAGCCCAAGACGTTGGCGATCGACGAGACACACGATCCTGCTCTGGGGAGCTGGGTCGCCTCAGCGAATGGTCATCCGGATTTCCCGATCCAGAATTTGCCGCTTGGCGTCTTCTCGCCGCCGGGAAAGGGGCCGCGTGGCGGCATTGCAATCGGCGATATGATCCTCGACCTCGCGGCGCTCGCAATGAGCGGGCTGCTCAATGGCGAGGCCAGGATCGCGGCACAAACAGCGGCAGGCCAGGCGCTCAATCCCTTGCTGGCGTTGGGTGCCGGGCCGCGGCGCGCACTTCGGCGCGAGGTTTCGCGGTTGCTGTCGGATTCTGCGCATCGCGTTGCGGTGCAGCCAATGCTCTACGATGCGGCGCAGGCAACGCTTCAACTGCCGGCGCGCATCGGGGACTATTCCGATTTCTATGTCGGGATTCACCATGCTACCAATGTCGGACGGCTCTTTCGCCCCGACAATCCACTGCTCCCCAACTACAAGCATGTGCCGATCGGCTATCATGGCCGAGCGTCGTCGGTCGCGGTCTCGGGTGCGAAGGTGCGCCGGCCATCGGGTCAGCGCCGCGCGCCCGATCGGGACGAGCCGTTGTTCGGTCGGTCGGGGCGGCTGGATTATGAGCTCGAACTCGGCGTCTGGATCGGGCGGGGCAATATACTCGGCGAGCCGATCGCGATCGGCTCGGCGGCCGATCATATCGCGGGCCTGACGCTCCTCAATGACTGGTCGGCGCGCGACTTTCAGGCATGGGAATATCAGCCGCTCGGGCCCTTCCTCGCGAAAAACTTCCTCACAACCGTGTCACCTTGGATTGTCACCGCCGAAGCGCTCGCGCCGTTTCGCGTCGCGCAACCACCACGTCCCGAAGGCGATCCCGATCCGCTGCCCTACCTTTGGGACGCGAACGATCAGGCGACGGGCGGGATCGCTG
The DNA here is from genome assembly GCF_019459305.1 of Sphingopyxis sp. Taxonomy (GTDB): domain Bacteria; phylum Pseudomonadota; class Alphaproteobacteria; order Sphingomonadales; family Sphingomonadaceae; genus Sphingopyxis. The sequence goes on from NZ_JAIBES010000084.1 coordinate 59,006, forward strand.
CCCGGCTGGAAGTGACCATCGCCTCGCAGCGAATGCGTAACGAGAGGCTTGCGCCTCATCGCCTGAGCAGCGGGTCGGCGACGCATATGTATTGGACGATCGCACAGATGGTCGCACACCACAGCGTCGGCGGCTGCAACCTCAATCCCGGCGACTTGCTCGGCACCGGCACGATTTCGGGTCCCGATCGCGCAAGCTTTGGCAGTCTTCTCGAACTCACCGCCGGGGGACGGGATCCGGTGATCTTGCCGACTGGCGAAGAGCGGCGCTTTATCGAGGATGGCGACGAGATTGTGATCGCCGGTCGCTTCGAAGCAAAGGGTTTTGTTCCGATCGGCTTCGGCCCCTGCCGCGGCATCGTCGTGACAGATTGAGCGGTGGGGGCAGCGCCCACTACGCCCGCCGGTGGCCAGTACCACAAGTGGATCGCTACAAGCTGAAGGGACTCATATGAATATCATCGTCACTGGAGCTGCCGGCGCGCTCGGCGAAGCCGTCGCCGATCGACTGTGCGAGGTGGGTTCGCGCGTCGCGCTCGTCGACTTGATCGAGGGCAAGCAGCGGCCTGACCGCACGTGGATCCGGGCGGCTGACCTGGCTGACCCTGAAGAGGCGTTAAAGGCGATCGGGGGCGCCGCAAAATGGCTCGGCAGCATCGATGCTCTCGTCCATCTTGTGGGTGGCTTCGAATGGAAGCTGGTCGGCGACACCACTCTCGCCGATTGGCGAACGCTCTATTCGGCGAACATCGAGGCCGCCGTTTCGACTATCCAGGCAGCACGTCCGCATCTCGAAGATGATGCCGCGATCGTCGCGGTCGGGGCATCCTCGGCACAGCCGGCAGGCGCGGGCATGGCGCCCTATGCCGCCGCCAAGGCTGGCGTCGCGCGACTGTGTGAAGCGCTCGCAAAGGAACTCGCCCCGCGCCGAATTCGCGTAAACTGTATACTGCCGTCAATTATTGACACGCCCCTCAATCGCACCGACATGCCGGAGGCCGACTTCGCAGCATGGACGAGCCCCGCGGCGATTGCCGATGCCATCCAATTTCTTGCTTCACCAGCCTCGCGCGCCGTCAATGGTGCCAGCCTCGAGGTGTCCAATGGCGCATGAAAGACAAGTGCGGCGGCTAACGGCCGTCGAGATTGAAGTGGAACTGGCGCGGCTGCCCCGCTGGTCTTACGACTCCGGGCGGCGCGCCCTCCACCGGCGCGTGGAGCTTGCGGATTTTGCGGCGGTTTTCGGATTGATGGCGCGGATCGCCATCGCCGCGGAGAAGATCGACCATCATCCCGAGTGGGCAAATGTTTATAACCGGCTCGATATCTGGCTGACCACGCACGACGTCGACGGGGTGTCACCGCGCGACGTGGCGCTCGCACGAAGGATCGACGGCTTTGAGGATTGAGCACGTCATTGACCGCGGCTCGCCTAGAACTTGCGGCCTGATGGAATCGGCGACGTCGCCGCATGGATTGGGGAGGAGCGTTGCTCGAAAGCCTGCCCAAAGCGCAATGGATGCTGGCCTACCGAGGTTATACCCGAGCTATGATGCCGAGTTATTCCGTGATGCCTTCAGGAAAAAGGCGTTATCCCCTTGCAAATCCAGTCGGAAATCCCGGATTAAGACCTCCAAATACGACAAACGCCGCTACAAACGCCGTCGCCGCATCGTTCTATGCTCGGCCGCCACAAGGACTGGCGCCGCGTCGCAGCGCGCTATGAAAGGTGCTCGAAGGCTTCTTCTCTGCCATCGCCATCACCGCAACCGCCCTCGTCTGACTGTGACGGTCAATGAGCCCGCATCCTAAACCGACCTACGGCAAGTGCATCGTGCTGACGAAAGCAGTCCAGAGAAAATCACCGCCGCAGCTTTTCGGTTGTACGAGCCCATTCGGCGAGGCCGCCTTGCCGCTTGATGGTTTTCAGACATACGACTGTCGCGAGCCGATGCACGCCTGGCAGCTTGGAGAGATCGTGGCGGAGCAACTCGTCGAGATGATCGACCGACCGTGCGAAGATCTTCAGCATATAGTCGCTGTCGCCCGCAGTCGTGTGGCACTCGACGACGGCCGGGTGCGCCATCACCGCGGCCTCAAACTCGGTATGCGCGTCGAGGCTGATGCGAACCTCGACGAAACTCTGCACTTCGAGGCCTAATGCGAAGGGGTCGAGGCGTGCAGCGTAGCCCTCGATAATTCCTTTAGCCTCAAGACCCCGGACGCGGGACCAACAAGGGGATTTGGAAAGACTGACAGCCTCCCCGAGTTCGGCGAAGGACTGGCGTCCGTTCTGCTCCAGTGCATCGACGATTTTCCAATCGATTCTGTCCATATTGCCTACCTCTGAGAATGGCGGAGTGACGCCTTAGGTGAAATCGGGTTGGGCCTCAGGATGGGCGGCGGCGAATTCGGGGAGCGCTTGCGCGGCTTCGGCTGCTGCTAGTATGCGCGGATAGGGAGTGAGGTCGACGTTATAGCGCTGCGCGTTGTAAACCTGAGGAACGAGATAACAGTCGGCAAGCGTGGGCGTGTTGCCGACTGCAAAAGTTCCGCCGCTACCGGCGATCAACTGTTCCGTGGCAGCGAAACCTTCGGCTATCCAGTGTGCGATCCAGCTTTTCACTTGTGCGTTGCTGGCGTCAAACTGACTGCGCAGACGATCGAGAACGCGCAAATTGTTGAGCGGATGGATGTCGCACCCGATGAGGGCTGCGATAGTTCTGACAGTGGCGACTTGAGCGGGCGACGAAGGAAGCAGTGGCGGTTCGGCCCAAATCGTTTCGATCCACTCAAGAATCGCTGGGCTTTCAATCAAGATCCGCCCACCATGTTCGATTGCCGGCACCAGCCCGTGGGGTGCAATGGCGAGATAGGCAGGGTCGCGTTGCGCTCCCGCACGAAGATCATGGGTCACTTGGCGATATGCCACGTTTTTCCAATTTAGCGCGATGCGAACTCGATATGCTGCGCTTGAGCGCCAATAGCCATGGAGGACTGTCTCGCTCATACCTCGTTCTCTCGACCTTTGCATTAAATGGGGCAAAGCCGCGCTGCGCAACCTGCCAGTCCGACCGGATTAGCCGTTCTGCGATGATTCGCCAACATCTCCCAATCGCCGAGCAATGCGGCAACTGCGAAGCACGAAACTCAGATTAGGACAAAATTTGCAGAACATTTTGCCGATGTTATTTAGGGTCCGGGGGAAATTACGAACAATGTTCGTTCAGATGGAAACTATGCTTCTCTGACGAGGGGAGGCCGCAGTGGTTGCAACACATATATATGACTCGCCGCCTCATGGTGTGGCGGCCGACTGGACGATGACCCAAGACTGGGCCGGTGTTTCAGCCGCCCAGCATGCGACGTGGCGAACCCTGTTTGAGCAGCAGTGCTGCGCCCTCGAAGGGTACGCTTGTGAAGATTTTCTGCAGGGCCTCGATATCCTGCGCTCGTTGGAGCCAGGGGTTCCGAATTTTGCGCTTCTCAATCGCCGACTGAAGGCTGCGACGGGGTGGGAAATCGTGGCCGTTCCCGGTTGGATACCCAACGAGCCTTTCTTCGAGCATCTTACCAACCGGCGCTTTCCGGCCGCCAACTTCCTCCGTCCGCCCGAGCAGATCGGCTACAGCGAAGAGCCGGACATGTTTCATGACATATTTGGTCACGTCCCAATGCTCACCAATCCGGCATTTTCGGAATTCCTAGTCGCTTACGGTCAGGCAGGCCTGCGCGCTGAGAAGCTTGGCGCGTCTGATTTTCTTGGCCGGCTTTGGCTGTATACGACGGAGTTTGGGCTGGTTCTGGAGGCTGGTGAACTGCGCGCCTTCGGCGGCGGCATTCTTTCGAGCTACGCCGAGACGCTCCGGTCGCTCACCTCGACCGAGCCCCGCCGGATTTGGCTGGATATCGAGCGCGTGATGCGCACCCAATATCATTTCGACGAATTTCAACGGATCTATTTCGTCGTAAACAGTTTCGAGGACCTTCTGCAAGCCACCGAGGACGCCGACTTTGCTGCAATATATCGCAGGATTGCGGGCGAAGCCGTGATCGACCCCGGCGCTTCTTTCCCCGGCGATCGCGCTTATACTGGGCCGCTGCAGCAGGTCCGGACGGGCCCGGCTTTCATGGGCGAGGATGTGGTTCGATGATCAGACAGACAAGCGACGGCAGCACCGATATCTTCGAAACCGAAATCGACGGCGAGACGATCCAGTGGGACAATGGCCTGACCTATGCGCGGCACCTGCAGACCGCGCAGCTCTTGTCGGCGCAGGTGCCGGTGTCGGACAAGCCGGACGAGATGCTGTTCATTATCATGCACCAGACGATGGAATTGTGGATCAAGCTGGTGCTGCATGAAGGGCGCCTCGTCTATGACGCGATCAAGGCCGACCGGCTCGCGATCGCGGGCAAGGGGCTCGACCGAATCGCGACGATCCAGCGCCATATGATCCACAGCTGGGAAGTGCTCGCGACGCTGACCCCGCACGACTTTCTGACCTTTCGCGGTTTCCTGCGCCGCGCGTCGGGGTTCCAGTCGCAGCAATATCGCGAACTCGAGTATCTGCTTGGCAACAAGCGCGAAGACATGATGATCGTTCACAGGGACGACGACGTGGCCACCGCACGCCTGCGTGTCACGTTTGAGGCGCCGTCGCTTTACGACGAGTTGCTGCGACTGCTCGCGCGCCGCGGCTTCGTGATCCCAGCCGATCATTTGGACCGCGACTGGACCAAGCCGTATGAAGCGTCGGAAGCGGTCGAGAAGGCGTGGCTAGCGATCTATTCTGATCCTGACAATCACTGGGATCTTTACGCGCTCGCCGAGAAGGTCACCGCGCTTGAATATTATTTCCAGGAATGGCGCTTCAAGCACATGAAGACTGTCGCGCGCGTGATCGGACATAAGCCGGGCACCGGCGGCTCCTCGGGGGTCAATTATCTCGTCAAGGCCCTGAGCCTCAGCTTCTTTCCCGAACTCTGGTCAATGCGGACCGAGATGGTCGCGCCGCGCGAGGGTGGCGACTATGCCGAAGGCAAGGTTGCATGAGCCGGATCTGGGACATTTCTCAGCCGCTTCACGCCGCGGTTCCGGTGTGGCCGGGCGAGCCGGCCTTCGCGCTTCACAGCCATGCGGTGATCGGCAACGGCTGCCCGGTCAATGTCGGGGGCATGTTCACCCCGCTGCATGCGGGCACGCATGGCGACGCACCGCTCCACTATGCCATTGAGGGCGCTTCGTCGGCCGACTGCGATCTGGGTGCCTATATCGGGCCGTGCGTGGTGCTTGATGTTCGTCATGCGCGCGGGCGGGTTGAGGTCGGCGATATCGACTGGAATGCGATTGCTGGTTCAGCGCGCGTGCTGCTGCGGACCTATGAGCAGTTTCCGCATGACCAATGGGACTCGGATTTCACCGCGATTGCCAGCGATGTGATCGCGCGGCTCGGGTCGCTGGGGGTGCGACTGATTGGCACCGACGCCGCCTCGCTCGATCCCGAGCAGTCGAAGACGCTCGAGGCGCACCATGCGGTCAAGGCCGCCGACATGCGAATCTTGGAGGGACTCGTGCTCGATGACGTGCCGCCCGGCCGGTACGAACTTGTCGCGCTGCCCCTGCGCATCATCGGGGCTGACGCTAGCCCGGTGCGCGCCATTTTGAGGGAATTGCCATGAATCCGACCGACATGTTTACAGAAGTCCTCGAACTTGACGCATCGGATCCGCTGGCCCGCTTCCGCGGTCGCTTCCAGCTCCGCACAGGGCTAATCTATCTTGATGGGAATTCTTTGGGTGCATTGCCTAAAGCTACGCCGGGCCGCATCGCCGAAGTCGTTGCGCAAGAGTGGGGCGAGGGCCTGATCACCTCGTGGCTCGGAGCTGAATGGTCGACAGCGCCAGCAAGGATCGGTGACAAGCTTGCCGTGCTTCTCGGCGCCAATCCGGGGGAGATTATCTCGACCGATTCCACCTCGGTTAACATCTTTAAGGCCCTCACGGCCGCGCTGTCGCTGCGGCCGGATCGATCCACAATATTGTCCGAACAGACGAATTTTCCGACCGACGTGTACATGATGCAGGGCATTGAGGCGTTCTCGGACGGCAGGGTCAAAGCGTTGACCGTGGCGCCCGAGCAGGTGATTGATGCGCTCGACGAGAGTGTCGCGGTGCTGCTGCTGACACAGGTGCACTACAAATCGGGCCGAGTGCGTGACATGGCCGAAATTACGCGCCGGGCGCACGACGTGGGAGCGCTGGTCGTCTGGGATCTCAGCCACAGCGCCGGCGCTATTGACGTCGATCTCAATGGGGCGAACGCTGACTTCGCCATCGGATGCGGCTACAAGTTCCTTAATGGTGGTCCCGGAGCACCAGCCTATCTTTTCGCGGCAAAGCGGCATCAGACGGCAACGCCCGTCTTGTCGGGCTGGTTTGGCCACGCCAGGCCCTTCTCCTTCGAAGAGGACTACGATCCGGCCCCGGGGATCGATCGTTTTCTCTGCGGGACGCCACCGGTACTCGGCCTCGCGGCCCTCGAAACGGGAGTCGATCTGCTGCTCGAGGCGAACATGGCCGATGTCCGCCGCAAATCATTGCGGCTCGGCGACTTGTTTATGCAGTTGATGGAACCGCTCTGCGACCGTTACGGCTTCTCGCTCGTCAGCGAGCGCGATCCCGCGGCTCGCGGCAGTCAGGTCGCCTATGCACACCCGCAGGGCTACCAGATCGTGCAGGCGCTCAAGGAATATGATGTCGTCGCAGACTTCCGTGCGCCGGACGTCCTGCGTTTCGGACTTACGCCGCTCTACCTGCGATACCGCGATATCGTCGCCACAGTCGAACGGCTGACCGAAGTTTGCGCGCTCGAGGCGTGGAACAAGCCCGAATATCAGCGCCGGGCGGCTGTCACATGAGCGAGGTTTCATCACCCTTTCTTCCGAAGTCGAAAGTGGCGGCTGTACAGGCCGCGCCGGTCTTCCTCGACACAGAGCGCTCGATCGAAAAGGCGTGTGCGCTGATCGTCGAGGCCGCGCGCAATGGCGCGAAGCTGGTTGCCTTCCCCGAGGTGTTCATTTCGGCTTATCCCTATTGGAACTGGCTGATGACGCCGATCGAGGGGGCCGAATGGCACGAGCGCCTCTACCGCGCGTCGGTGCTCGTCGACGGCCCCGAGGTCGCCGCACTCTGCGCCGCGGCGCGCGACCATGGCTGCATTGTTGTTATCGGGATCAACGAGCGCGATCCGGTCAGCGTCGGCACGCTCTACAATAGCAACCTGATCATCGGCGCCGACGGCAACTTGCTCGGCCGCCACCGCAAGCTGGTGCCGACCTGGGCCGAAAAGCTCACATGGGCGGGCGGCGACGGCAGCTCGATCCGCGTCTATGACACACCCGTCGGGCCGCTTGGGACGCTTGCGTGCGGCGAGAATACCAACACGCTCGCGCGCTTTGCTTTGCTGGCACAGGGTGAGCTCGTCCATGTCGCCAATTATATCGCGCTCCCTGTCGCGCCCGCGTCGTACAATATGGCCGAGGCGATCAAGATCCGCGCCACCGCGCACAGCTTCGAGGGCAAGGTTTTCACGATCGTCGCCTGCTCGGCGGTGAGCGAGGAGATCATCGAGGCGATGTCCGAGGGCCGCCCGCAGAACCGCGAACTGCTGTCGCGCCCGAACAGCGCCTGGTCGGGCGTCATCGACCCGCATGGCAATCTGGTCGGCGAGCCGCTGATCGACGACGAAGGCATCGTCTATGCCGATATCGACCTTGGCGACTGCATCCGCCCCAAGCTGATGCACGACATCATCGGCGGCTATAACCGCTTCGACATCTTCAATCTGACGGTCGACCGAACCCCCCGCGCGTCGACCCATTTTATGGACCTGCCGCAGCCTGCGTCCGGTTCGGACGAGGAGAATCCGTCATGACGGGCCATTCTACGAACATCGATCCGCGCGACGACGTGCTTGGCCGCGCGCGCGTTACCGATACTCCCGAACTCGAAGCCTTTTACGACGAACTCGCCGGGCAGAACGCCGGCGCCTTCTGGAAGCGCGCCAACGCGATCGAGCCGTGGGAGCCCGAAAGTCGTTATCGCCCGACGCTATGGCCTTACGCTGATATGCGCGCGATGTGCCTGCGCGCGCTCGATCTGGTGAAGCCCGAAGAAGCAGGGCGCCGCGTCGTTACCCTCCTCAACGACAGCGACGCGGGGCGAGAGAACACCGCGGTCTGCGGCTGGCTGTTCAGCGGAATGCAGGCGATGCGCCCCGGTGAGGTCACGCCCGCGCACCGCCACACCGCTTCGGCGCATCGCTTCATCATGGAGGGGAAGGGGGCCTATACCGTCGTCGACGGCCACCACATCACCTTGGGCGCCAATGATTATGTGCTCACGCCGGGCGGCTGCTGGCACGACCATGGCGTCGTCTCCGATGGTGATGTGTCGATCTGGCAGGACGGACTCGACATCCCGCTGATGAACAGCCTCGAGACCAATTTCTACGCGGTCTATGATCAGCCCGCGCAGACGGCGGCTTATCCAACAGACGACCTGCCGCTGAGCTACGGCGGCGGGTCGCTGCGGCCCGAGGGCATCGGCGCATGGGACAAGCCTTATTCGCCGGTGATGGTTTATCGCTGGGAGCCGACGCGCGACGCGCTGTGGAATCTCGCCAAGGTTTCCGAGGGCACGCCGTTCGACGGGCATATGGTGCGCTATTCGAACCCGATAACGGGCGGCTGGGCGCTCCAGACGATGGGCGCGCATATGCAGATGCTCAAGCCCGGATTCAGTGGAAAAGCCCACCGTCACACCGGGAACGTCGTCTACAATGTCGCGTCCGGGCGCGGCTATTCGATCATTGGCGGGAAGCGCTTCCACTGGGAAACGCACGATATTTTCTGTGTGCCGGCCTGGACCTGGCACGAGCATGTCAATCTTGACGCGTCTGATGAGGCGTTTCTTTTCTCGTTCAACGATTTCCCCGTGATGGAGGCGCTCGGCGTCCGGATCGAGGAAGCCTATCCCGACCATGGCGGCCATCAGCCGGCGTAATTAGCAGCAGACAGGACAGACTATGCGCTTCGTGACCTATCGCACGGCCGAAACCGAACCCCGACTCGGCCTTCTTCACGACGGCCTCGTGATCGACGTCGAATATTTCGGCGACGCCATCGACCACGACCTGCCATGGACGATGCTCGATTTCATCGATCTCGGGCCAATCGCCGTCCGCTTCCTCAAGGACGCCGTTGCGACGGCAACCGCCGCCGATCTGGTGGGCACCTCGCTTCCCACGGGCAATGTCGCCTTGCTCGCGCCGATCCCGCGGCCGCGCAAGAATATTTTCGGTATCGGCCTTAACTATACCGAGCATGTTGCTGAATCCGCACGCTCGCTCGACACGTCGAATGAGCTTCCGAAGCAACCGGTGATCTTCTCAAAGCCACCGACTGCGGTGGTCGCGTGGAACGACCCGATCCGCCACAACGCGAAGGTGACGCAGCAGCTCGACTGGGAAACCGAGCTGGCGGTGATTATCGGCAGCACCGCGCGCCATGTCGCCGAGACTGACGCGCTGAACCATGTGTTCGGCTATACTGTGATCAACGATGTGTCGGCGCGCGACTGCCGCCGCGCCGGGCAGTGGATCGTCTCGAAGGGACAGGACAGCTTCGCGCCGATGGGGCCATGCATCGTCACTGCCGACGAGATCGGCGATCCGCACAACCTCAGCATCCGCACCCATCTGAACGGCGTCGAAAAGCAGAACAGCAACACGCGCTTCATGCTCTTCAACGTGCCCCAGCTGATAGCGGACATTTCGAGCGTCATGACGCTCGAACCTGGCGACATCATCGCCACTGGCACCCCCGCGGGTGTCGGTGCGGGGCGCGATCCGCAGGAATTCATGTGGCCGGGCGACGTTGTCGAATGCACCATCGAGGGCATCGGTACGCTGCGCAACCCGATCGTCGCGGTCTGAGGGGCAGGTGATGATAAGGCCAATCCGCATCGGGCAGATCGTGCCCAGCTCGAACGTCACGATGGAAACCGAAATTCCGGCGCTGCTTCGTGCGCGCGAGGCCATCGCGCCCGAACGCTTTACCTTTCACTCGTCCCGCATGCGGATGAAGAAGGTGACGAAGGAAGAACTCGCGGCAATGGACGGCGATTCCGATCGCTGTGCCCTCGAGCTTTCCGACGCGGCGGTCGACGTTCTTGGCTATGCTTGCCTCGTCGCAATCATGAGCATGGGAGAGGGATATCACCGTGTCTCCGAGGCTCGGCTCCATCAGCGCACGGTCGAAAACGGTTATTCGGCGCCTGTCGTCACAAGCGCTGGCGCCTTGGTCGAGGGACTGGCGACATTGGGCGCGACGCGCATTGCGCTCGTCGCGCCGTATATGAAGCCGCTAACTCAGATGGTCGTGAGCTATATCGAGAAGGAAGGGGTTAAAGTGTCGGACTGGCTGGCCCTTGAGATACCCGATAATCTCGAAGTGGCCGCGCAGAACCCCGCCAACTTGCTCGAACATTATAAGCGTCTCGATCTCACGGGTGTCGACGCCCTCGTCCTCTCCGCGTGTGTGCAGATGCCGTCACTGCCTTCCGTTCAGAAGATAGAAGATGCGATCGGTCTGCCAGTCGTTTCTGCAGCCATTTGCACAGCGCACCAGATGCTGAAACGCCTCGGTTTGCCTACCAAGGTTCCGAACGCTGGCACTCTGCTCTCAGGACGCTATTAAGCATTTTCTTCGTGGCATCTTTTGCTGCCCGTTCAGAATAAATAATATCGACTGCTATTCGGCAGACTCTGCATGACCGTACCATCCGGCAGAACCCTTGCCAGAGATGTTCTTTCGCGGCTCGAAGAACATGAAAGGTCGTGTCTCCGGTCGTGGTGTAGCTTCGCTATTGGCGGAAGCTACACCACGACGGGGACACGACCTCGGAATGCTGCGCACGATCAATCGGCACACCGCGCGCGATGAATCCTGAATCCGCGCGCAGACTGCCCGAAAGTTGCAATCGTTTGGCGAGGTAACGAAAAGAACGATCAGACCCCGCAAAATGCTGCTCCCCTTTTTGACAGAGCTGAGCTAGATTCAACTCTACAACAAAACTGCAATTGGGGAGTCGCAGGATGCTTATCGCTTCAATTCTTTTAGCCGCTATGGCGCCCGCACCGGCCGGTAACGTAGACAGCACCCGTGCCGCTTTCACCAAGTGCCTTCGAGATCACCTGAAAAAGCAGCTTGAAGAAAAGGTCGGCGAAGGTGAGTTCTCGCTGTCGGTAAAATCCGCGTGCGAGACCGAACAAAACGCCTTCAAAGCAGCGGTCACCGCCGCCAATCGTGCAGGTGGAGATTCTGCTGCGGACGCCGCCGACAATGCCGAAATGCAGGTTGATGATTATCACGCGAACTTCACGGACAAGTTCAAAGATTATTCGTCGACCAACACCTTGCCGGGCGAATGACAACCAACGCCGCTGCCGCGACATCGCGTTATGAGCCGCAAAAAATATAAGAGATTCGCCGGGTCCGAACGATGAAGCTTAGACCCGGAGAGGTAGCTGAACGTTTAAGAATTCCGGAGCAGCACCGAACGGTCGATTGACGATCGCCAACACCGCCTCGGCGGCATAGACGCGATTGCGGCGATAGCCTGTGCGCTCGATCAGCACACCCGCTTCCATTCTGTCGTTAGCGGTCGTGGCCGCCAGATCGGCCTCGAATGGCAGCAAGCGACCCGTTGTTGACATCGACAACGCGGTCCGCGCTACTGTAAGCTGTCGGTCAGATGGATACGATTAGGAGGCCTCCGTGCGGGTTGAAGCCCTAAACCATGTCCAGCTTGCGATGCCTCTCGGAGGGGAAGCTGCCGCCCGCCGCTTTTACGCTGAACTTCTTGAAATTCCAGAGGTCGAGAAACCTCCGCATCTGGCGGCAAGAGGGGGATGTTGGTTCGAACGCGGTTCGTTGAAAGTGCATCTCGGCGTTGAGAAGGATTTTCGACCCGCCCGGAAAGCGCATCCGGCATTCATGGTCACGGATTTGACTGTCCTCATTCAACGGTTGAGCGACGCAGGTTTTGAAGCGGTCGAAGATCAGCCTCTCCCTGGCTATAATCGCCGATATGTAGCAGACCCATTCGGAAATCGCATAGAATTGATGGAGCCTTTATAGCCGATCCGGTACAAGTGAAGTGCCAGAACTGTCAGAAAACCGCGCTTTTTGCGAGGTTAAAGCGACCGGAAAACGGTCAAAAACTGGTGCCGCTTACAGGACTCGAACCTGTGACCCCATCATTACGAATGATGTGCTCTACCAACTGAGCTAAAGCGGCAACGAGGCGCGCGTCTATCAGCGTGCCGGGGCGAAAACAAGCATCCTCGCGCAGAATTTGATTCCGTCCCGGGGCCCCCGATTTCGCGGGGTGGCTGGCGTCGCCAGGATACAAGGTGACATGCCGGGAAAGCAGCATCATAGGTTTCAGCGACGGCGACTACGCCGCACCCAGGTCGAGGCCCGGATTTGGAGCGTCGGCGCCGGGAAGCCGGGAGAAAAGTCCGATGATCCGATTATTGACTGCCGCGCTGGCATTGATCGCTGCCCCGGCAATCGCTCAGCCATCTGCTCCATTGCCTCCGGTTATGCCGTGGAGCGGCGCGAGCGAAAAACTGGTCGTCGCGGCAGATGATCCGTGGATCACGCCGGCGGAACAGACCGATTTCATCGAGACGCCTGATTATACGGCGACGCGCGCCTGGCTCGACAAGCTGGTCGCTTCGGCGCCACAGCTGATGTCGATCGAGCGCTTTGGAACTACGGCGCAAGGCCGCGAGCTTTATTTTGTCCGCGCGAGCAAGGGCGGCACGGGCAAGCCGGTGCTGCTCGTCCAGGCGGGCATCCATTCGGGCGAGATCGACGGCAAGGACGCAGGCATGATGTTGCTGCGCGACATCGCGCATCGCGGAAAGCAACCGCTGCTCGACCGGGTCGATCTGATATTCGTGCCGATATTCAACGCCGACGGGCATGAACGATCGAGTCCGTGGAACCGGCCGAACCAGCGCGGTCCGCAAGCGAAGGGCTGACGCACAACGGCGCAAAACCTCAACCTCAACCGCGACTATCTGAAGGCCGACGCGCCCGAAATGCAGGCGATGCTGGCGCTCATCAACCGGCTCGATCCAGTGCTGTACGTCGACCTGCACGTCACCGACGGCACCGACCATCAATATGACGTCGCTTATGCTTTCGCCGGCTGGCGCGGGCTTTATGCCAATTCGTCCGCGATCGGACGCTGGCTCGACACGCGACTGCGTCCGGCGATGGATGCGGCGCTGACGCGCGCCGGGCACACGCCGGGGCTCTATGTCAGTGCGCTCGACAGCCGCGATCCCGATAAGGGCATTCGTCACGATCCCGACACGCCGCGCTTTTCGACCGGCTATGGTGATTTCCGGCGCCTGCCGACGATCCTTGTCGAGACCCATTCGTTGAAGCCTTACCGCCAGCGCGTGCTCGGCACCTATGTGCTGGTGGAGGAGGCGCTGCGGCTGGCGGGGCAGGAGGGGGCGGCGCTGCGCGGCGCAATCGACGACGATCGTGCCGAACGACCACCCGACATGGTCGTGACGTGGAAGGCGCGGACGGAGCCGCTTTATACGATCGATTTCAAAGGTATCGCCCATGACCGCTATCGCTCGGCCGCGTCTGGGCGCGACGAAATTCGCTGGCTCGGCAAGCCGGTCACGCAAAAGATGTCGGTGTATGGCAGCGATCCCGATCAGCGGGTGACCTTGCCCAAGGCGTGGTTGGTGCCCGCGACGACGCCGCAGGTCATCGAGCGCCTGAAATATCATGGTATTGCGTTCGAGATCCTCGATGCGCCGCGCCAGATGACGCTCGACATGGTGCGGCTGGTCGATCCGAAACTCGGTGCCGCAAGCGAGGGCCATGTGCCGCTCAGCGCCGCCGGCTATCGCCATGAACAGCGCCGTGAGACTTTTGCCGCAGGGTCGGTCCGCGTGCCCGCCGACCAGCCTCTCGGCCTGCTCGCGGCCGCGATGCTCGAACCCGAAAGCGCCGACTCACTGCTCGCGTGGAATTTCTTTCCCGGCACGCTGCAGCGCACCGAATATATCGAAGGCTATGCGATCGCCCCGCTGGCCGACCGCATGCTTGCCGATGATCCCGATCTGCGCCGTGGGTTCGAGGCGAGGCTGGCGGCCGACCCATCCTTCGCTGCGGACGGCAATGCCCGCCTGGCGTGGTTTTACGCGCGCACCCCCTATTACGACGAACGCTATCTTCTCTACCCGATCGGCCGTGAGCTTCATTGAGCGGGTGTCACCACAGGTGAGGCGTCAGCGATCTAAGGAGGTTGCACGGCCTCGCTGCCGATATGATTGCAGAGGCTCTGGCATCCGCAACTGGCTTGCGCAATTCTCCCGCCGCGATGCGTTGCGGGATAAGCCGCACTGTCGTCGGACCGGACGCAGTACCGCTCCATCCGCTAGGGGGCCGATCTCGCTAAAAAACCAAATCCAAGTCATTGAAAGAAATGGTGGACGCACTAGGGCTCGAACCTAGTACCCGATGATTAAGAGTCATCTGCTCTAACAACTGAGATATGCGTCCACTGCCGGTTTGCGGCGCGCTTTGCGGCGGTGAGCAAGGCTCTTTGCTGCGAAGCGAGCGGCCCGCTATCATGCCGATACGGGGATGGCAATGCCTGCGCCGAAGATTTTTCTCAATGAAAGCGGCGCGTGCCGGTTTTGCTGTCGTTTTCGATCGCGAGGATGATGCCGACGCAGGTCATGATCGTGAGCATCGACGAGCCGCCGTAGGAGAAAAGGGGGAGGGGAATGCCAACGACGGGCGCCAGCCCCATCACCATCATCAGATTGACCGCGATGTAGAAAAAAATCGTCATGGTCAGGCCCGCGGCGGTCAGCTGACCGAAGCGGGTGCGCGCGCGGATGGCGACGCGCGTCCCCCAGCGAAGCAGCAGGAAGAAGCCGAAGATCAGCGCCAGCCCGCCGATCAGCCCCCATTCTTCGGCCATCGTCGCAAAAATGAAGTCGGTGTGACCTTCGGGTAGATAGTCGAGATGGCTTTGCGAACCGTTGAGGAACCCCTTGCCGCCGACGCCGCCCGAGCCGATCGCGATCTTCGACTGGCTGATATGATAGCCGGCGCCGAGCGGGTCGCTTTCGGGGTCGAGGAAGATCAGCACCCGCTTTTGCTGATAGTCGTGGAGGAACGAGAACAGGATCGGGAGCGCCGCGGCCCCGGCGATCGCGGTGCCGCCGAACCACCAGAAGGGCAGGCCCGCAACGAACATTACCACGACGCCGCCAATACAGATCGACAGAGCGGTGCCAAGGTCGGGTTGCAGCATGACCAGCGCCGTGGGCAGGCCGATCATAATCAGCGCGGGCCAGAGCGCCGTCCAACTGCGCGTGTTGCCAGGCGGCAGTTGCGCGTAAAAGCGCGCGAGCGCCACCACGATGGTGACCTTCATCAGCTCGGATGGTTGCAAATTCATGAAACCAAGGTTCAGCCAGCGCTGGCTGCCGCCGCCGACAAAGCCGAGCAGCTCGACCGCGATCAGCAGCACCAGCACGCCGATGTAGGCGATGTACGAGAAATCCTCGAAAATCCGGAGCGGAAAGCGCCCGATCACCATCGCTGCGGTCAGGAAGACGAGAAAGCGCACGGTTTGCTGCATCGCCCACGGCGTGAAACTGCCACCCGCCGCCGAATAAAGCACAAGGATGCCGAAGCCGGTAATCGCGCTGAGTAGCGCGATCAGTTTCCACGGGATACGCTGGATGGCGGGCGGCACGACTATCATTGCGGCAGCTCCGGGTTTGGGTCGCTCGACGCGCCCGCTTTCCAGGCGGCATAGTCGCGGTCCATCCGCTCCTTGATCGTGCCGCCCCAGCCCCCCTCAAACGTCTCAAGCGCCTCCATCGCCTTCTCGCGGTCGTAGAGAAAGGTGAAGATGTCCTTGGCGATCGGCGCCGCCGCGCGCGAGCCGCCCATCCCATGTTCGATCACCACCGACGCCGCATAGCGTGGGTTCTCGACCGGGGCGAAGCAGACGAACAGCCCATGGTCGCGGTACTTCCATGCCCCGCTCTGCCCGCGCGAGCCAGAGGCGAGGCCGCGCACCTGTGCGGTCCCGGTCTTGCCACCCATGGTGATGCCGTCGAGCGGCAGGCGGCTGCGCACCGCGGTGCCGGCGCCGTTGACGACCAGGTCCATGCCCTGGCGTGCGACGGCGAGCGCCTCGGGCGAAAAGGGCAGGGGTTCGTTCTGGAACGCGCGGTTGATCAGGCGCGGGTAGAGCCGACGCCCCGATGCGATGCGTGCGGACATGACGGCCAGTTGCAGCGGATTGACGCTGACATAACCTTGGCCGATCACCGCGTTCAGCGAGTCCGACGCGGTCCATTTCTGGTCGTACCGGCTCTGTTTCCATGCGCTGTCGGGGATCGTGCCATAGCGCTGGTTGCTGCCTGCGAGCTGAAATTCCTCGCCCAGCCCCAGCAGTTTTGCAGTTGGCGCCATCGCGTCATAGCCCAGCCTATGGGCGAGCCAGTAGAAATAGCTGTTGCAGCTTTTCATGATCGCCGTCGGCATATCGATGCTGCCGTGGGTGCCAAGGCAGCGGAAAAAGCGGTTACCCAGCCGATAACCGCCGATGCACGTATGCCGCTCGCTGGGATCGACGCCATGCTCGATCGCGGCGATTGCGGCCATCGGTTTCAGCGTCGAACCGGGGGGATAGAGGCCGCGTGTCGCCTTGTTGATCAGCGGTTGGTGATCATCGGCGCGCAGCCAGCTATATTCATTGTTGCTGATCCCGTCCGAAAAACTGTTGGGGTCAAAACTCGGCATCGAGACGAACGACAGGATGTCGCCGTTCAGGCAGTCGATCACGATGATGGCGCCCGATTCGCGGCCCATGCGGCGCGCGGCATATTCCTGCAGGTCGGCATCGATCGTCAGATGGACTGTCTTGCCCTGAACATCAGGCTGGGTTTCAAGGTCGCGCACCACGCGGCCGCGCGCGGTGACCTCGACACGCCGCGCACCGGGTTTACCTTTCAGCATCGGCTGGAAATATTTCTCCAGCCCATCCTTGCCGATCCGGTACCCGGGGGTGATGTAGAGCGGATCCTTGGCCTTTTGATATTCCTCGGCATTGGGAGCGCCGACATAGCCGATCAGATGGCCGACCGCGGCCCCGGTCGGATAGTTACGCGCAAAGCCGCGCTGCGGCGCGATCCCGGGCAATTCCGGCAGGCGAACGAGGATCGAGGCATATTCGGCCTCGCTCATGTCTTCGGCGACCGCGACGGGTTGGAATCCCGAAGCGGCCTTCAGGTCACGGTTGATCCGCTCCATCGTGTCGCCGTCGAGCTGCAACAGGGTACGCAATTGCCCTAGCACCACCTCGCGATTGTGCAATCGGTCGGGAATGATGTCGATGCGCAGCGATACGCGGTTGTTGGCCAGCGCCTTGCCGTTGCGATCGACGATCCAACCGCGGCGCGGCGGCACCAGCGTCAGGTTGACGCGGTTGCTTTCCGATTCCAGCACATAGCGGTCGTTGTCGACCACCGAAATATAGGCCATGCGCGCCGCGAGCGCGACGCCCACCGCGGCTTGGGCACCGCCGACGACGAGCGCGCGGCGGGTGAAGGTGATACCGCGCCAGGCTTCGGTAATGGGGGGGCTTTTGCCGCGTGCCATGGGGAACTATCGGCGTTTCAGTCGGAAATTGTCAAACTTGCCGGTCAGGCGCATGAACAATGGCACAAGCAGAATGGAAATGACGATTTGCGGCACGACCAAGCCAAGGACGCGGCCGGTCGCCGCGCCCGGGTGCGCGATCAGCGCTGCGAGCGACTGAATGCTCGCGATCAGCAAGGCAGCGATAACCCAATCGTGCAGGAAACCGCGCCAATAGATGCGCTGCGACGAATAATGGATCGCGATGCTGGCGAGCGTCCACAGCCCGACCGCGGTGCCGATCGGCTGGCCGCTGAACAGATCGTCCCACAGCCCGAGCGGCAGGCCGATCCACACGGGCCACATTTCGGTGCGCAGCAATTGCCAGCACAGAAAGAACAGCAGGCCGAGCGGCGGCAGCACCGGCGAGTTGGCAACAAGTGGCAGCATCAGCGGCAACGCCGAGGCAAGCATCACCGTCGCCACCGGCACGATCCGCATCCGCCACAGCGATGCCGGCTCGCCGAGGCGCGGCGCGGCGGTCTGGTTCATGGCGCGGGATCCGGCACCGGGGCGGGTGGGGAGGGCGGCGCGCGCTGCGCCTCGATATTGTCGGGCGTGTACGGACGCAGCACCGACACCGCATCGACCTTGCCTGGATCGGCGAGCGGGCGGGCGAGGGCGCCGTCATCCTGCCGCCGCACGACGATCCCGACCGGAATGTTCGGCGGATACAGCCCGCCGGAACCCGATGTGACCAATATGTCGCCGGGCTTGAACGGGTTGTTGGCAATATTGAGGGTGCGGATGTCCAGATCGCCGTTGCCGCGGCCATAGGCAAGCGCGGGCAGGCCGTCGCGCGCGCGGCGCACTGGCACGATATTGTCCACGTCGGTAAGCAGCAGCACTTGCGACACCGAGGGGCCACTGCTGAGCACTCGCCCGATCAGCCCGTCGGCGCCGCGCACCGGCTGGCCGGCGGCGACGCCCAGGTTGCGGCCAATACTGAGCAGCGCGATGCGCTTGCTGCTGGTCGAGGTCGAGGTGAGCAGGTAACCGTTGGCGAGCGCGGTCTTGTCGGTTTCCTGCAGCTTGAGCAGCGCCTTGAGCTGGCGGTTCTCTTCCTGCAACGTACTGGTGGCGACCAACTCGCGGCGCGTGTCGGCCAGTTCGGTACGCAGCCGCCGCGGTTAGCCGCGCGGGGCGGCCAAAACCCCCCCACCAAACA
>NZ_JAIBES010000075.1 GCF_019459305.1 Sphingopyxis sp.
GGTTTTTTCGCCACCGTTTACGCGGGCGCTTTAGGCCAGCGTGCCGCCGGTCTCAAGCGCGGCGGGCATGATTCTCATGCCCAATGTGACAAAAAGCACAAACGCCGCTGGTGACAGCGCCTATCGCTGTGATACCCCACAGGAATTGGGGTTAGTCCGACGCTTTCGGGGGCGATTTCTACAGCGGTTCAAACAGGAGGAGTTTCATGAGATCATTTGCCAAGCGCGCCGCCATTGCCTTCGGCGGATCCGCCCTGCTGGCGGCAACGCCCGCGCAGGCCGAACTGGTCAACGCCACCGATCCGGCGACGATCGAGGCGATCGTCGAGTCGCAGGGCTGGCCCGCAACGATCGTCACCAAACCCGGCGATGATCCGTATATCGAGAGCAATCGCAACGGGCTGAAATTCCTCGTCCTGTTCATGAACTGCGACGAGGGCAAGAAGTGCAAGACCCTGCAATATTATATGGGCTTCAGCGACGCCAAGGACGTCTCGCTGGAAAGGCTCAACAAGTGGAACAAGGACAAGCGCTTCGCCCGCGCGTACAAGGATGACGAGGGCGATCCGGTCCTGGAAATGGACGTCGACCTAGATTTCGCGGGAATCCCGCGGGAAAATGTGGGCGAAAGCTTCAACACTTGGGCGTCGCTGATGGACAGCTTCCGGGAGTATGTGTTCGAGAAGTAATTCAATCATCCTCCCCCGTCATGGAGGAGGCAGCGACACTTGCCAGCTTGCTGGCTTAGTCGCAGCGGTGGGGGTGAGTTCGCTGGCGTAAACGGACGCACGCGAAAACACCCCACCCGACTCTCCCCCATCAAGGGGGAGGGCTAACGGTTCACACGTTGCGGAGCGCCCCCGCTACCAGCTTTTGCAGCTTCGAATGCACCGCGGCGCTACCCGCGATGAATTCGCTGCGCTCAATCGCCCGGTCGCCGCCACGAAAATCGCTAACGAAACCACCGGCCTCCCGCACCAGCAGCATGCCCGCCGCAACGTCCCAGATCTTGAGGTCGCTTTCCCAAAAGCCATCGTAACGGCCTGCCGCAACCCACGCAAGGTCAAGACTGGCGGCGCCAAAGCGGCGGATGCCCGCAACTTCCGGGGCGACGGCACCGAAAATGCGGCTCCACTGCGGCATATTGCCATGGCCCATGAAGGGAATACCGGTAGAAATCAGGCATTCGCTGAGTTGGCGGCGTGACGCCACGCGCAGGCGGCGGTCGTGCAGCCACGCGCCGCGACCGCGCTCGGCCCAATAGCTTTCGTCAGTGACCGGCTGATAGATCAGGCACGAGGTGATGTCGCCCCAGCCGCCGCCGATCTTTGGCTCCTGCACCGCGATCGAAATCGCAAAATGCGGGATCGCGTGAAGGAAGTTCGAGGTGCCGTCGAGCGGATCGATGATGAAGCGGGGCTTTCCCGGCTCCCCCTCGATCACCCCGCCCTCTTCCAGCACAAAGCCCCAGCCCGGTCGGTCCCGGCCAAGCTCGTCATACAGCGTGCGTTCGGCGGCCTGATCGGCCTTCGAAACGAAATCGGCCGGGCCTTTTTGCGAGACCTGCAGATGTTCGATCTCGCCAAAGTCGCGGCGCAGCTTGGTCCCCGCCTTACGCGCGGCGCGTTCCATGACGGTGATGATGCCGGATATGGCCATTTTCGTTTCCCTCAACGCGTCGCCCCCGCGAAGGCGGGG
>NZ_JAIBES010000083.1 GCF_019459305.1 Sphingopyxis sp.
CTTTTGCAAAAGGCCACTCCGACGCTCGAAACAAACGCCGCTTAACAACCCGGGGTGGACCAGTTTTACGTGTCGCCCCCGGACCACTTCACGATGTCGCTTGATACGGAGGAATCAAGAGAGAAAAGGGAAGCCTAGCCCACTTTACCCGAGCGTTGCTCTCAGCGCACATAGGGAGTAAACATGGATTTACCCTGCTTTTCGGCCTAAATTTGTCTATGCAGGGTAATTCCTTGTAAAATGATATTTTACCCCAACTGATCGCATCGTCTTTCAGACCGATGGCAACCCGGCGGTCAGATATAGCGCTTACTATGACGGTTTTTCGCCGAATATTGGAACCGGAGTCCACGCGACGCCCGCCGCGCTCTATGAATTTGACGTCCCGAAATTGGACGTTTCCAGACATTATCTCATTGGCATCCGAAGATCCGCTAACAGCCGATTCCTGCCAAAGCCGAGCGTTCCTTGGCCCAAACTGACAACAAAACTAAATGATTATATGGGCTTAGCACTCTTGGAGCGGGTAGCGGGAATCGAACCCGCCTAGCTAGCTTGGAAGGCTAGAGCATTACCACTATGCTATACCCGCTCGCCAAGGTCGGCGGCGATTGCCATTTTGACCCATCGTCGTCAAGTCCGCGTTGCGCGCGCCATTGAGAACATCAGGAGAACATGCTAGGCTGCGTACGTGAAAGATGTCGTCGACCTCGCCCCCGACACGCCAACGGATGCTCCCGTCCGCAAGATCATTCATGTCGACATGGACGCCTTTTACGCGTCGGTCGAACAGCGCGACGATCCGGCGCTGCGCGGAAAACCCGTCGCGGTTGGCGGGTCGTCACGGCGCGGGGTCGTAGCCGCAGCCAGCTATGAAGCGCGCAAGTTCGGCGTCCGCTCGGCGATGCCTAGCATCACCGCCAAGCGGCAATGTCCCGAGCTAATTTTTGTGCCGCCGCGTTTCGACGCCTATCGCGAGGTTTCGCACCAGATCCGGGCAATTTTCCACGACTATGCCGACGAGGTTGAACCGCTGTCGCTCGATGAGGCCTATCTCGACGTCAGCGCCGACAAGACCGGGCTGGGCAGCGCGACCGCGACCGCCAAGCTGATCCGCCGCCGCATCCGGGACGAAACCGGCCTCACCGCCTCAGCAGGGGTTTCGTACAACAAGTTCATTGCCAAGCTGGCGTCGGACCAGAACAAGCCCAACGGGCTGACCGTTATTCCGCCGGGCAAGGGCGCCGAATTTGTCCAGACCCTGTCGATCCGCCGCTTTCACGGTATCGGCCCGGTGACGTCGGCCAAGATGGAGGGGCTCGGCGTGTTTTCGGGCGCCGATCTCGCAGGCAAAGACCCGCTGTGGCTCGCTGAGAACTTTGGCAATAGCGCCGAATGGCTGTTCAACCTCGCGCGCGGCATCGACCATCGCCGGGTCAAGTCGCACCGCCCGCTCAAATCGCTCGGCGGCGAGCGGACGTTTTTCAATGACCTCATCACCGACACCGAAATCCGCGAGGCGCTCGCGCATGTCTGTACCGTGGTGTGGGACCGCGCCGCCAAAAAGGGCGCGCGCGGGCGGACCGTTACGCTGAAACTGCGCTACGCCGATTTCAAAACGATCACGCGGGCGAAATCGGTGCCGGCGCCGATCCTTGACGGCGCATCGTTGCTGGCGGCGGGCGAAGCGATACTGGCGCTGCTCCTGCCGACCGAGCAGGGAATCCGCCTGCTGGGGCTGACGCTGAGCAAATTCGAAGGCGAGGAAGAAGACGCGGCGGACGCGTCGCCGACGTCCACCGACCTGCTCAGCCTTATTTAGCCGCAGGCGCATGGCGCCTGATCGCGGCCTGCATCCTGGGCGATAGCGTCGGCAAGGCACAGCGAATGAGCGGTTCATCCGACACCTGGATCTCCTCGCGAAATGGCGCACCAACACGATAGAGCGCGCGATCGGTGCCCGTCGCCTTGATCCGAAAATAGCCTGCACCATCATAGCCGTCGAACTGCATCTGGGTGAAACCGCCCTCCACCACCCGCGTCTGCGTGATCGGGCGCAATTCGGCGGCGGGGCCAAGATTACCGGTGGGCCCATAAAAATAGAGCGAGCCCCATCGCGTTCCGTCAAAGACATAGCCATAGCGCACCGTCGCGCATTTCTGGTTATCGTTGGTCCACAAGCCCTTGGCGATCGGCAATTTTATGGCCGGCTGCGCCATCGCAGGAACACAGCTGGCGATCGCCGCCAGCGTCAGCATCACTATCCGCATCGTCATCCTCCCATCGGCCCGAAGCGGCGTCATGGTGGCGGACTTGGCGCGCGCGATCAACCCGGCATGGGCTGGCTATTCGGCCAATGCCCCCAACCGCCGCTCTTTGGTCGCGGTGAAGCGGATGTCGGGATTGCGCTGGGTGATATAACCCACTTCCCAGCCGTCCTTGGCCATGAACACCGGCGCGCCGTCGCGGTCGGTGGCGCTGGCGCCGCGATGTTCGGACTGGAACGCCTTCAGCTTTGCCGGGTCGTCGCTGGCGATCCAGCGCGCGGTTTCCCACGGCGACTGTTCCAACTTCGCCTCGACCTTATATTCGGCGTCGAGGCGGCTGATCAGCACTTCAAGCTGCAACTGACCGACGACCCCGACGATCATGTTGGCGCCGATTTCGGGATAAAAGACCTGGATGATCCCCTCCTCGGCCATGTCGTCGAGCGCCTTGCGCAGTTTTTTGGTCTGGGTCGGATCGACCAGCGCGACGCGGCGCAGCAATTCGGGTGCGAAATTGGGCAGCCCGGTGATCGTGATGTCGGTGCGTTCGGACAGCGTGTCGCCGACGCGCAGCGTGCCATGGTTGGGAATCCCGATGATGTCGCCGGGAAAGGCTTCCTCGGCCATTTCGCGGTCCTGCGCCAGGAACAGCATCGGGCGGCTGATCGCGATCGCCTTACCTGTGCCGCCCTGCATCAGCCGCATTCCGCGCTCGAACTTGCCCGAGCACAGCCGCATGAAAGCGATGCGGTCGCGGTGCGCGGGGTTCATATTCGCCTGCACCTTGAAGACGAAGCCGGTGACGGCGGCGTCGGTCGGATCGATCGGCGCGGGCTCGGCGGGTTGCGGCTGCGGGCCGGGGGCGTGGTTGGCCAGCGCGGCTAGCAGGTCGATGACGCCAAATTCCTTCAGCGCCGATCCGAAATAGACCGGGGTCAGGTCACCATTACGGTAAGCCGCGGCGTCGAAATCGGCGTAGCAGGCCGACGCCAGCTCGGTCTCTTCCTTCAGGTGCGCGAGCGCATGGGCGCTGATCTCGGCGGCCAGCGCGGGGTCGTCGAGCCCCGCCACCTTGGCACGATGGCCTTCGTACATCCGCGATGCATCGCCGCCCGGTTTCATAATCGCGGGATCGACCAGATCGTAAATCCCCTCAAACTGCCCGCCCATGCCCGCGGGCCAGTTCATCGGACACACGTCGAGCGCGAGCCGGTCAGCGACCTCGTCGAGCAGCTCAAACGGCGGCAAGCCTTCGCGATCGACCTTGTTGATGAAGGTGATGATCGGCACCGACCGCAGGCGGCACACTTCGAACAATTTCAGCGTCTGCGGCTCGATGCCCTTCGCGGCGTCGATCACCATCACCGCGCTGTCGACCGCGGTCAGGGTGCGATAGGTATCCTCGCTGAAATCCTCGTGCCCCGGGGTGTCGAGCAGGTTGAAGACCAGCCCCGCATGTTCGAATGTCATCACCGACGAGGTGACCGAAATCCCACGCTGCTGCTCGATCTTCATCCAGTCGGATCGCGCGCGCCGCGCGGCCCCGCGCGCCTTCACCTCGCCGGCGATATGGATCGCCCCGCCGGCGACGAGCAATTTCTCGGTCAGTGTCGTTTTGCCCGCATCGGGATGCGAGATAATGGCAAAGGTGCGGCGGTCGGGATGCGTCTGGGACATGGCGCGGGCGGTTAGCAGGTGGCGCCAGATGTGGAAAGGGCTGGCATGCGCGCCACTGCCGACGCATGATGGATGCCATGCGAACCCTTCTCCTCGCCGCCGCGCTGATCGCCGCCCCTGCCGCGGCGCAGGACTCGCCTATGGTCGGCGAGTACAGCCTGGCCGAAGGCCCCGACGTCGGTGGTGGGCTGTTGATCCGCGGCGACGGGCGTTTCCAATATATGCTTGCGGCGGGCGCGCTCGACGAACGCGCCGAAGGGCGATGGGAAGCGCGGGGCGACACGATCTGCCTCACCACCGACCCAAAGCCGGTGCCGCCTAAAATGGAGAAAGGCGCGCTGATCGAGGTCGAGGGCAACATCCCCACCCTGCTCGTCACCTGGCCCAACGGCAGAGGCATCCCCGGCGTCGATTTCACCATCGGATTCGACCGCGGCGACCCGATCGAGGATTACACCCAGACTGACGGCTGGACGATGCCCAAGAGCGACAAACGCATCCCACGCTGGGTCGAATTGCGTGAAGCGATTTACGACATCACCGCGCCGCGGTTCGAGCTGACCGAAGCCGATGGCGGCAAGCTGCGCGCGATCATTGTCCCGAACGATATCGGCGTGGTCGATTTCGACGGGGCGTGCCTGGAAAAAACCGACCGCGGCGCCACGCTGCGCCGTGTCGATGGCGAGATGCGGTTTGTAAAGCTGGACCCGGAATAGCGGCTCGTAGCGCCCCCCTGCCAGCACGGTGTCCTACCCGAGCACCCAGTCCCGCCGCGGATGTGCCCTGGTGCGTGGTCATAGACGTCATCGTCGGCACCGGCCTGCTGATCATCTGGCGCGGCGAAGGCATATTCTAACATGCCTGTCGGCGAGCAAAGCGGCGCCGGTCCATAACGCGCCAGCGGCGCTACCCCCGCAAAATCTTCTCCATCTTCTTTCCCCGCGCCAATTCGTCGATCAGCTTGTCGAGATAACGCAGCTCGCGCATCAGCGGTTCTTCGATATTCTCGACGCGGATGCCGCAGACAACCCCGGTGATCAGCGACCGCGCCGGGTTCAGCTGCGGGGCCTGCGCGAAGAAATCTTCGAAATTCGTTCCCTGCGCCAGCTCACTCTCAAGCTGCTGCTGGCTATACCCCGTCAACCAGCGGAAAATCTCGTCGACCTCCGCCTTCGTCCGCCCCTTCTTTTCCGCCTTGGCGATATAATGCGGGTATACGCTCGCGACGCTGATCGAAAAGATGCGGTGTTTGGCCATGGAGTCGTCCCATTTGTGTCTGATGCGGATCCGCGGCGCGTCTCGAAATCTACGTAGGCAGATATCGGGACACTTTGACCTTCAAAAGCTGGACCAGTGCGTCATCCATAAATTCATAGTCGTCCGGAATGTCGAGGCAGATTACGCGCGCGTCCTTCAGCGCGGTCCGATAGCGCTTCTGGAGCTTGTTGCGATGCGCCTTTTCCATCACGAAAATCATGTCCGCCCAGCGAACAACTTCGGATGTCAGCGGATTCTCCGCATTATTGTTGGTGCCCGCCGATGCCGTTTCGACCCCCGGATGATCGGCGAATATCTGCTCGGCCGTCGGGCTCCGCAGCTTGTTCTGGCTGCACACAAACAGGATGTTGGTCACCTTCGCCAAGCAACCCTGCCCTACCCCAGCACCCAGCTCCGCCGCGGATAGCCCTGCGCCCACAGCAGCGCGGTCAAATCATGATGCCGCACCACCGCCGCCGCGGCCTCGCCCGCCGCCGGGTGCGGATAATAACCCACCCCCAGCCCGGCCGACGTAATCATCGGAATATCATTAGCGCCGTCACCCACCGCCAGCGTGTCGGCGAGCGGCAGGCCGTGCTTCGCCGCCTCGGCCTTCAAGGTCTCCAGCTTCGCCGCGCTGTCGACGATCGGCTCGATCACCTTCCCGGTCAGCTTGCCGTCGTGGATCTCCAGCTCGTTCGCCAGCACCTTGTCGAACCCGATCGCTTCCCCGACCGGCCCCGCGAACGGCATGAAGCCGCCCGACACCAGCACCGAATGGGCGCCATGCGCCTTCATCGTCTGCACCAAAGTCCGCGCGCCGCGAGTCAGCTTCACCCGCTCCATCCGGCATTCGACCAAGGTCGCTTCGGGCATCCCGGCCAGCAATCCGACCCGCTCGATCAGCGCCGCGCGGAAATCGAGATCGCCGCGCATCGCGCGCTCGGTGATTGCCGCAATCTCGGGCTTCAGCCCCGCATAATCGGCCAGTTCGTCGATACATTCGACGGTGATCATCGTCGAATCCATGTCGGCGATGATCAGTTTCTTGGTCCGGTCGCCCTGCGGCTGGACGATCGTGTCGAGCGATCCATGGTCCATCAGCGCCAGTTCGGCGCGGGCGCTGACCAGGCTGCCCTCGAACACAATATCGGCCGCATCGCCGACATCCAGCCAGTGCGGCGCGCCAACATCATGCCCCGTGGCGTCGAGCCGATCGATCGCTTCGCGAACCACCTCGTCGGTCAGCTTTCCGGCTGCTATCAGCGTCGCGACAAACATGGCTGCTCCTTCATCCTCTTCCCGGCACCCGCCTTTTCAGGTGCGCCCGCCTGTTGCACTTATCGCTGGCCCTACCGCCAGCGGCAAGAGTGCATTGGCGGTGGCACTCGCAAAAGCCGTCGGGCGCGGCGTCGTGATCAACGCCGACGCCAGCCAGGTCTATGCCGACCTCGCGATTCTCTCGGCGCGTCCGACCGAAGGCGAGATGGCGGGCATCCCGCATCATCTGTTCGGCCATATCGACGCCGCCCAGCCGCATAATGCCGCGCGCTGGGCCGATGAAGCACGCGCCGCCATCGCCGCCGCGCATGCCGCGGGCGACATCCCGATCCTCGTCGGCGGCACCGGCCTGCATATCCGCACCCTGCTCGACGGCATTTCGCCAATCCCCGAGATCGACCCCGATGTTCGCGCCGCCGTCCGCGTCTTGCCCGTCGCCGAAGCCCACTCCGCGCTCACCCGCGAAGATCCCGACACCGCCGCCCGTCTCAATCCCGCCGACACCACGCGCATCGCCCGCGCGCTCGAAGTCGTTCGCTCGACCGGCCATCCGCTGGGCCACTGGCACGCCGCGCGCACGGGCGGCATCAGCGATACGATCGCGCTCGCGCCGCTCATCCTGCTCCCGCCGCGCGCGTGGCTGCGCGATCGCTGCGACCAGCGGCTGGTCCAGATGTTCGACCGCGGCGCGATTGCCGAGGTCGAAGCCCTGCTCGCCCGCAACCTCGACCCCGATCTTCCCGCGATGCGCGCCATCGGCGTCCCCCAGATCGCGCAATATCTGAGCGGTACGATCGATCAGGGTGAAGCGCTCACCCTTACCCAAGCCGCCACCCGACAATATGCCAAACGCCAATATACTTGGTTCCGCAACCAGCCGCCCGCTGACTGGTCGCGCCATCTTGAGTTACTAAACAACGATTCTGTTGATCAATTAGCAATTATATTACGTCAAAGTCTGTTGACAGGATAGAATCATATACCTATTGCCCGCAACCCTGTTGCAGCGCACAAGCGCGGCGTTTTGGTGTTGAAAGGAGTTTCGTCGTGACGGAAATGAGCGGTGCCGACATGGTGGTTCAGGCGCTGGTCGACCTTGGCGTCGATACAGTGTTCGGCTATCCGGGCGGCGCGGTGCTTCCGATTTACGACGCGCTCTTCAAGCACCCGACGATCAAGCACATCCTCGTCCGCCACGAACAGGCCGCGACCCATGCCGCCGAAGGCTATGCGCGCTCGACCGGCAAGCCCGGCGTCGTCCTCGTCACCTCCGGCCCCGGCGCGACCAACGCGGTTACCGGCATCACCGATGCGTTGCTCGACTCCATTCCGATGGTCGTGCTCACCGGGCAGGTGCCGACGACGCTGATCGGCACCGATGCGTTCCAGGAATGCGACACCGTCGGCATCACGCGCCACTGCACCAAGCATAATTATCTGGTGATGGACCCCGACCGGCTCGGCCCGATCCTGCACGAGGCCTTTTATATCGCGACCCACGGCCGCCCCGGCCCGGTGGTCATCGACATCCCGAAGAACGTCCAGGTCGCGACCGGCACCTATTCGATCCCCAACCGGATCGACCATAAAAGCTATCGCCCGCAGGTCGATCCCGATGCCGACGCCATCGCAGCCGCCATCGCGATGATCGCTGCGGCCGAGCGCCCGATCTTCTACACCGGCGGCGGCGTCATCAACGCCGGCCCTGATGCGAGCGCGGCGCTGCGCCAGCTCGTCGCGCTGACGGGCGCGCCGGTCACCTCGACACTGATGGGGCTCGGCGCCTTCCCCGCCGACGATGACAAATGGCTCGGCATGCTCGGCATGCACGGCACCTATGAAGCCAATATGGCGATGAACCGCGCCGACCTGATCATCGCCGTGGGCGCGCGCTTCGACGACCGCGTCACCGGCCGCCTCGACGCTTTCTCGCCCGATTCCAAAAAGATCCACATCGACATCGACCGCAGTTCGATCAACAAGATCGTCCCCGTCGACCTCGCCGTCGTCGGCGACGCCGGGCGCGCGCTCGATGCGCTGATCGCGGCGTGGGCCGACAAGGGCTATAAAGCCCGCGACCTTGGCGAATGGTGGCGCCGCATCGACGGCTGGCGCGCGACGCGATGCCTCGACTTTCCCGAGAAGAAAGAGGATGGCGCCGAAATCATGCCGCAGCGCGCGGTCAAGGCGCTGTTCGACGCAACGCGCGGCATGGACCCGATCATCACCACCGAGGTCGGCCAGCACCAGATGTGGGCGGCGCAGCATTTCCACTTCGACAGCCCCAATCGCTGGCTGACCAGCGGCGGGCTCGGCACGATGGGCTATGGCTTCCCCGCCGCGGTCGGCGCCCAGATCGCGCATCCCGATCGCCTCGTCATCTGCATCGCGGGCGAAGCCTCGCTCCAGATGAACATCCAGGAAATGGGCACGGTCAGCCAGTACCGCCTGCCGGTGAAAATCTTCATCCTCAACAATCAGTGGATGGGCATGGTCCGCCAGTGGCAGGAACTGACCTACGAAAGCCGCTATTCGAACAGCTATTCGGACAGCCTGCCCGATTTCGTGAAGCTCGCCGACGCCTATGGCTGGACCGGGCTGCGCATCGACACGCTCGGCGACCTTGCCGACGGCATCCAGACGATGTTGGGCACGCCGGGGCCGGTGATCGTTGACTGCCGCGTCGCGCAGCTCGCCAACTGCTTCCCGATGATCCCCTCGGGCGCCGCGCACACCGACATGATCCTCCAGCCGAATGACATCGTCGGCACGATGGACGACGAAGCGAAAGCACTGGTCTAAGCCGATGAAAATCACAACCGAAGCGGGCGAGCGCCATGTGCTCGCCGTCACCGTCGATAACGAGGCGGGTATTCTCGCGAAGATCACCGGGCTGTTCTCGGCGCGCGGCTATAATATCGAAAGCCTGACCGTCGCCGACATCAGCGCCGATCATGCGCTGTCGCGGATCACTATCGTCACCAGCGGCCCGCCCGCGGTGATCGACCAGATCATTGCGCAGCTCGACCGGCTCGTCCCCGTCCATTCGGTGACCGACCTCGCCGACGGCGGGGCGCATGTCGAACGCGAGATCGCGCTGGTCAAGGTCGCGGGCAGCGGCGACAAACGCATCGAGGCGCTGCGCATGGCGGACGTATTCCGCGCCAAGGTCGTCGACACGACGCTCAGCAGCTTCATCTTCGAAATCACCGGGACGAGCGACAAGGTCGACCGCTTCATTGCGTTGATGCGCGAATGTGGGCTGGTCGAAGTCGGCCGCACCGGCGTCGTCGCCATCGCCCGCGGGGCGGAGGCGGTTTAGTTTTCATCATGTCATCCCAGCGAAAGCTGTGATCGCACGCAGTTTTACACCGAGATCGATCCCAGCTGACGCTGGGATGACGAAAAATGGGGAAGAAGAGAATGCAAGTCTATTACGATCGCGACGCCGACCAGGATCTGATCAAGGGCAAGAAGGTCGCCGTCGTCGGCTACGGCAGCCAGGGCCACGCCCACGCGCAGAACCTGCGCGACAGCGGCGTCACCGAGGTCGCGATCGCGCTGCGCGCCGGTTCGGCGACCGCCAAAAAGGCCGAGGCCGCGGGCTTCAAGGTGCTGACCAACAAGGAAGCCGCCGAATGGGCCGACGTCATCATGATCGCCGCTCCCGACGAACTTCAGGCGAAGATCTATGCCGATGACCTTGCCGCCAACATGAAGCCCGGCGCCGCGCTTGCCTTTGCGCACGGCCTCAACATCCACTTCGGCCTGATCGAAGCCCGCCCCGACATCGACGTCTTCATGGTCGCCCCCAAAGGCCCCGGTCACACCGTGCGCAGCGAATATCAAAAGGGCGGCGGCGTCCCCTGCCTGATCGCGGTCGCGCAGGAAGCGACCGGCAACAGCGGCAACGGCTATGCCAAGACGCTCGCCCTTTCCTACGCCAGCGCCGTCGGCGGCGGCCGCAGCGGCATCATCGAAACCACTTTCAAGGAAGAGTGCGAAACCGACCTCTTCGGCGAACAGGCGGTGCTATGCGGCGGCATCACCCACCTGATCCAGGCGGGTTTCGAGACGCTGGTCGAGGCGGGCTATGCCCCCGAAATGGCCTATTTCGAATGCCTTCACGAAACCAAGCTGATCGTGGACCTGCTCTATGAAGGCGGCATCGCCAACATGCGCTATTCGATCAGCAACACCGCCGAATATGGCGACATCAAAACCGGCCCGCGCATCATCACCGAAGAAACCAAGAAGGAAATGAAGCGCGTCCTCCAGGACATTCAGTCGGGCCGCTTCGTTAAGGATTTCGTCCTCGACAACCAGGCCGGCCAGCCCGAGCTGAAGGCCAGCCGCAAGGCAGCCGCCGCGCATCCGATCGAAAAAGTCGGCGGCGAACTGCGCGCAATGATGCCATGGATCGCCAAGAACCAGCTGGTCGACAAGGCGAAGAACTAAACCTCGTCATTGCGAGGAGCGTAGCGACGAAGCGATCCAGAGCGGGAAAAGCCGCCCTGGATTGCTTCGCTCCGCTCGCAATGACGAAGCGAGAAAAAAATGGGGCATCTCTTCGACACCCACCGCGCCGATCTCGACGCGCTCGCGGTTCAAAGCAGCCGCCGTGCGCTCGCCGCGCGCACCGGCCGTGATTTCGCCTCGAACGATTATCTCGGGCTCGCCGATAGCGACACGCTGCGCGCCGCCCTCACCGCGGGCATCGCGCGCGGCCTGCCCGCCGGATCGGGCGGCTCGCGCCTGCTACGCGGCAACCACCCCGAACATGAAGCGCTCGAAGCCCACGCCGCGCGCCATTATGGGAGCGAGGCCGCGCTCTTCTTTGCCACCGGATTCGCGGCCAACACCGCACTCTTCGCCACTCTCCCCCAGCGCGGCGACCTTGTCGTCCACGACGAACTGATCCACGCCAGCGCGCACGACGGCATGAAGCTCGGCCGCGCCGGGACCGTCGCCGCCGCGCACAATGATGCGCAGGCGTTCGACGATATCATCACCCGCTGGCGCGCCGGCGGCGGCGGCGGCACCCCGTGGATCGCGGTCGAAAGCCTTTACAGCATGGACGGCGACCGCGCTCCGCTCGACGCCCTCGCCGCCATCGCCGACCGCCACGATGCCGTGCTGGTGGTCGACGAAGCGCACGCCACCGGCGTCTTCGGCCCCGGCGGCGCGGGCCTCGCCCACGCGCTGCGGCGCCGCGACAACCTCATCACCCTCCACACCTGCGGTAAGGCGCTCGGCTGCGAAGGTGCGCTGCTCTGCGCCCCCGCCATCGCGACCGACTTCATCGTCAACCGCGGCCGCCCCTTCATCTTCTCGACCGCCCCCTCGCCGCTGATGGCGTGGCTCGTCCGTCAGGCGATCGAGATCGTCGCGAACGAGCCCGAACGGCAGGCGCGCCAGCACGCCGTCGTCCGCCACGCCGCCGAACGCCTCGTGCCGCTCGGCATCCCCGCCAGCGGCACCCAGATCCTGCCCGTGATCATCGGCGACAACCAGCGCACGATGCGCATCGCCGGGGCGCTGCAGGGCGCAGGGTTCGACATCCGCGGTATCCGCCCGCCCACCGTCCCGCAGGGGACCGCGAGGCTGCGCATCGCGATCACCCTCAACGTCGACGAAGCCGACATCGACGCAATGGCCGACGCGCTCGCGCAAGCGATGGCCGCGGCATGACCCGCTTCGTCGTCACCGGCACCGATACCGGCGTCGGCAAATCGATCTTTTCTGCCGCACTCGCGGGCGCGACGGGCGCGCCATATTGGAAACCGATCCAGTCGGGCCTGGAGGACGAAACGGATAGTGAAGTTGTCGCACGCCTCGGCCACGTTGCGATCCGACCAGAAGCCTACCGCCTGAACACCCCCGCCTCCCCCCACCTTGCCGCGGAAATCGACGGCGTCACCATCGACCTCGATGCGCTCACACCGCCCCCCGGCGACATCGTCATCGAAGGCGCGGGCGGCGCGCTCGTCCCCGTCACCCGCACCACGCTCTACGCCGACCTGTTCGCGCGCTGGCGAATCCCCGTTATCGTCTGCGCGCGCACCGCGCTCGGCACGATCAACCACAGCTTGCTGACGATCGAGGCGCTCCGCGCGCGCTGCGTCACGATCCACGGGGTCGCGTTCCTTGGCGATGCGGTGGAAGACAGCGAGGCGATCATATCGCAGATAAGCGGCGAGCGCCGATTGGGGCGGCTGCCCATCATCGATCCGCTGAACCCGGAAACGCTCGCGGCTGCGTTCAACGCAAACTTCGATCTTGCCGATTTTGGCTAACTAAAAGCCGCTCGCCCTGAGCTTGTCGAAGGGCCGTTCTTGCCTCTATGCGGCGCAAGTAGAAGTGCGGTGCTTCGACAAGCTCAGCGCAAACGGAAAAAGACAAATGTCGCGAACCTCCCCCGTCTGGCACCCCTTCACCCAGCACGGCCTCGGCGACCTCATCCCGCAGATCGCCCGCGGCGAAGGCGCGCGCCTCTACGATGCCGACGGCAATCACTGGATCGACGCCATATCCAGCTGGTGGGTCACCACACACGGCCACGCCCACCCGCGCATCATGGCTGCAATTCGCGACCAGTCCGAAAAGCTCGACCAGCTCATCTTCGCCGGCTGGACCCACGAACCCGCCGAAAGCCTCGCCGCCGAACTGGTCCGCATCACCCCCGCTCCGCTCACCCGCGTCTTTTTCTCGGACTCGGGCTCGACCAGCGTCGAGGTCGCGCTCAAAATGGTGCTCGGTTACTGGGCCAACATAGGCGAGGCGCGAAGCCGCATTCTCGTCCTCGAACACAGCTATCATGGCGATACTATCGGCGCGATGTCGGTCGGCGAACGCGGCGTGTTCAACAAGCCTTACGAGCCCTTGCTCTTCGACGTCGGCACCATCCCCTTCCCACACGAAGGCCTGGAACAGGCCACACTTGACGCGCTCGAAGCCGCCTGCGGGCAGCACCCGGCCGCCTTCATCGTCGAACCGCTGATCCTCGGGGCCGGCGGGATGCTCTTCTATCCCGCGTGGGTGCTCGCCGAAATGCGCGCCATCTGCGCGCGTCACAACGTCCTCTTCATCGCCGACGAAGTTATGACCGGCTGGGGCCGCACCGGCACCCGCTTCGCCTGCGACCAGGCGGGCGTCATCCCCGACATCGTCTGCCTGTCGAAAGGCCTGACCGGCGGCGCGCTGCCGCTCGCGGTGACGCTCTGCATCGAACCGATCTTTGCCGCGCACCTCTCGACCGACCGCAGCAAGACCTTCTATCATTCGAGCAGTTACACCGCGAACCCCCTCGCCTGCGCCGCCGCCAACGCCAATCTCGAAATCTGGCGGGACGAGCCCGTCCAGCAGCGCATCGACACCCTCGCCCACACACAAGCCGCGCACCTGTCGCTGCTGAGTCACAACCCGCGCGTCGCCAACCCGCGCTGCCTCGGCACCATCGCCGCGCTCGACATCGTCGTCCCGGACTCGGGCTATCTCTCGAACCTCGCGCCGCGCCTCATCGCCTTTTACCGCGACCACGGCGTTCTCCTCCGCCCGCTCGGCAACTCCGTGTATGTGATGCCGCCCTATTGCATCACGGCAGAGGATTTGGCGCAGGTGTGGGATGCGATCACGCTGTCCCTCGATCACCTGTCCTAGCGTTTCTCCAGCAGCAATTTGTCGCCCGCCTGGCGAATGATCCCCTCGATCATCGGCCGCACGAACCCCAGACCGGCGGGCAGCTCGAAATCGATGACCAGCGCCGCATCCTCGACCATCGCGGTTGACGCGATGCTATTCCCCATCGCGTGGATCACAAAATCCATCCGGTCTTCATGTTCCCAGCGATGCTCGACCCGCCCCAGGCCGCCGGGGATCAGCTTGACCAGGTCGTCGGCGCGCGCGGCCATGCGGCGGCGCACTTCGGCGCGCGGCAGGTCATGGGCAATCCGAACGCTGGGCATAAAATCGGCTCCTTCGATCGTCGATGTGGGGCGCGCGGCAAGACGATGCAACGCCCGATCGGCTCGGCAGTTAGGCTTAGGTTCATCTAGCCCGCCTATCACCGATGGCGGGAGAGGCTTTTGGAGGCACGACGCCCTATGACGAGAAAGCCGATCTATTTCCTGTTCCCGCTGCTTACCGCGCTCGCTGCGCCCGCCGCTGCGCAGGATGAAAGCCTCGCGCAATCGGCGCAGCCGCCGCAGCGCACCTCGGTCCTCTATACCTTCGGCAACGATCCCTGCCCCGAACCGGTCGGCGACGAGATCATCGTCTGCGCGCAGCAGCCCGAATCCGAGCGCTACCGCGTCCCCAAGGAACTGCGCGAAGAGCTGAAGGAAGACGTTGCCGTCGGCGGCGGCAGCTGGGCCTCGACGGTCGAGGGGTATGACAATATCGCCCGCGCCACCCGCCCGAACAGCTGCTCGCCGGTCGGCAGCTACGGCTTCACCGGCTGCGCCTCGGCCGCGCTGCGCGAGTGGTTCGAGGCGCGCCGCGCGCCCTGACGGAACCCGTCGGCGAAACATTGCGTTTCCTGTGGGCTAATTGACGCGGCACCGCCCGCGCGCCTAGCCTGACTGTCCCAACAGGAGATCCCATTCATGCGCCGTATCGCTCCCCTCGCCGCCCTCGCGCTCGCCGTCGTGGCGGTTCCCGTCGTCATCGCCCAGAACGCCCCCACCGTCCCCGGTGCGCCCGACAAGACGCGCGTCGCCGCGGGCACCTATGCCGCCGACGCGGGTCACACGATGGTCGTGTGGGAAGTCGATCATTTCGGCTTCAGCAAATACACCGGCATCTTTGGCGACGTCACCGGCACCCTCGTCATCGACCCCGCCAATCCCGCCGCGTCGAAGGTCGATGTCACGATCCCCGTCGCCAAGGTCACCACCGCCAGCAGCGGCCTGACCGGCCATCTGCTCCGCGCAGGCAAGGACGGCGGCAAGCCCGACTTCTTCGGCGCCGCCCCCGCCGACGCCAAATTCGTCTCGACCAGCGTCGTGCTCGACGACGAGGGCGACGAGGCCAAGGTCACCGGCAATCTCACCCTCAACGGCGTCACCAAGCCGGTCACCCTCGACGTCGATTTCCACGGCGCCGGGACCAATCCCTATAACAAGAAAGCGACGATCGGTTTCGAGGCCGAGGGCAAGATCCGCCGCAGCGATTTTGGCATCGCTTACGGTATCCCCGCGGTCAGCGACGAGGTCGAACTCGAAATCCACGCCGCCTTCGAAAAACAGTAAGCGCCGCCGAGCTGCACCCCAATCTGTCACACGCACCGCGTAAAAGCCGGGGCGGGATCTTCACCGGTCCCGCCCCCTTTTGCGAGGAGCCCGTGTGATGAGCGAACTGGTACGCGAAATTGTCGACGTGAACGCCTTCATCGGCGGCGGCGAGGAACATCCGCTGCTGACTGTCGAGGCCGAGGGTCTCACCCCCACCGCGGGCTGGGCGAACGTCCGGCTCGATCCGCATGTTTACATCAGCCCGCCCGAGGACGGCGTCCAGGATTTCGACCTCGTCGGCGATCGCCCCGCGGGCAGCGACGCCGGCCGTGATCGGGGCGCACTCACTCAGGTCGAGGCCGCGTGGGAAGGCCCGCTCGCCGAGTGGCTGATCGCCGTGCGCGTCCACGCGATCGACAATATGATCGAGGACGAGATTTTCGAGCCGTGGGACGAGGACGACGCGGAGAGCGAAGCCGCCTGACGCTCGCCCTGCCGCGACTTTCCCAGTCCCCTGCCTGCGCCGGATCGCGACCCCCTCGCGGTCCGGCGCTATTTTGCGGTTCATCGCGCAGCCAGCACCCCTGGCCTAGCCTCCCTCTATCCAAGGGAGGACCATCATGCGTATCCTGCTGCTCGCCGCCGCGCTTATCGCCGCCCCCGCGCTCGGCCAAACCAACCCGCAAATCGACTATCCCGCCTTCCAGGCGCTCACCGCGAGCGTGGCGCCGCAGCGCGCTACCCGTCTGCTCGCCTTCGACGCCTTCAAGGCCAAAGCCGCGAAGCCCGATGTCCTCCTCCTCGACGCCCGCTCGGCCAGCGCATTCCAGCGCGGGCATATCAAGGGCGCGGTCAACCTGCCGCTCACCGATTTCACCGAGGGCAGCCTCGCCGCGGTAATCGGCGCCAACCCTGACCGCCCCATCCTCATCTATTGCAACAATAATTTTCGCAACAATGTCGCCCCGGTGCCGGTCAAATCGGTCGCGCTCGCGCTGAATATCCAGACCTTCATCAACCTTGTCGGCTATGGCTATCCCAATGTGTACGAGCTCGCCGATGTCGTCGATTTCAACGACCCCGCGGTGGAGTGGGTGAAGGGATAACGCCCCGCCCACGCAATTTTCCCACTCCCCCCTTGCCAAGCGCGACATTTTGCATCACTAGGGCGGCCATGCGCGGCAACGCCCTTCTTCTTCTGCGACTTACACGCCCTTGGGCGTGACACTGGCTGCGCGTTAGTCGCGGCCACCCGCTCAAGGGTCCGATCGACATCATCGCAACCGACCAGCAGAAGACCAATCCCATGACCATGCTCCGTGACCCTTCGGTCAAGTACAGCGCCTTCCCGCAAGTTCCCTTGGCGAACCGCGAATGGCCCACCCGCGTCACCACCGCCGCGCCGATCTGGCTGTCCACCGACATGCGCGACGGCAATCAGGCGCTGATCGACCCGATGGATGCCGAGAAAAAGGCGCGCTTCTTCGACCTCCTCTGCCGCATCGGCCTGAAAGAGATCGAGGTCGGCTTCCCCAGTGCCGGCGCGACCGAGTTCGACTTCATCTCCGGCCTCGTCCAGCAGGGCCGCATCCCCGACGACGTCACCCCGCAGGTGCTCACCCAAAGCCGCGCCGACCTCATCCGCACCAGCTTCGACAGCCTCGCCGGCGCGAAATCCGCGATCGTCCACGTCTATAACGCGGTGTCGCCCGCCTGGCGCCGCATCGTGTTCGGCATGGAGATGCCCGAGATCAAGGCCATCGCGATCGAGGGCGCCAAGCAGCTGCGCGACAACGCCGCGCGCCTCCCTGGCACCGACTGGCGATTCCAGTACAGCCCCGAAACCTTCTCGACCGCCGAACTCGATTTCAGCATCGAGTGCTGCGCCGCGGTGATGGACATCCTGCAACCCACCACCGACAAGCCGATCATCGTCAACCTGCCCGCCACGGTCGAGGCATCGACGGCGAACATCTACGCCGACCAGATCGAATATTTCTGCAAGAACCTGCCCGGCCGTGACCGCGCGATCATCTCCCTCCACACCCACAACGACCGCGGCACCGGTGTCGCCGCCGCCGAGCTCGGCCTGCTCGCGGGCGCCGACCGCGTCGAGGGCTGCCTGTTCGGCAATGGCGAGCGCACCGGTAACAGCTGCCTCGTCACCATCGCGCTCAACATGTACACGCAGGGGGTCGACCCCGGGCTCGACTTTTCGAACATCGACGAAGTCATCGCGACGGTCGAATATTGCAACCAGCTCCCCGTCCACCCGCGCCACCCCTATGGCGGCGAGCTGGTCTATACCGCCTTCTCGGGCAGCCATCAGGACGCGATCAAGAAAGGCTTCGCCGCGCGCGAGCGCCAGAATGACGAACGCTGGGAAGTCCCGTACCTGCCCATCGACCCTGCCGACCTTGGCCGCAGTTACGAAGCGGTGATCCGCGTCAACAGCCAGTCGGGTAAGGGCGGCGTCGCCTGGGTGCTCGAACAGGACAAGGGGCTGAAACTGCCCAAGAAAATGCAGGCCAGCTTCAGCCACGTGGTGCAGACGATGGCGGACGAAACCAGCCGCGAGCTGACCGCCGACGACATCTGGGGCGCGTTCGAAACCGCGTATCTCAAGGTCGAGGACAAGCGATTTCAGCTCGTCGACTGGTCCGAAAGCCACGCCGGAGCCGACCGCATCTTCGCCGGCAAGCTCACCATCGACGGCGCCCCGCGCAGCGTCAGCGGCCGCGGCAACGGCCTGATGAGCAGCGTCATCGCCGCGCTCGCCGAGTCCGGCGGCCCGGTGATGGACATCGTCGATTACAGCGAACATGCGATCGGCCAGGGCAGCACCGCGCAAGCCGCCGCCTATGTCGAATGCCGCACACCCGACGGCAAAAGCGTCTTCGGCTGCGGCCTCGACACCGACGTCGCGACTGCCAGCGTGCGCGCGATCCTGAGCGCCGCCAACGGCGCCTGACCGCGCGATGCCGCTCTGCCACCGCCTCGCGCAGCCGTCGGACCTCGACGCGCTGCGCGCGGTGATGGCGCTCGCGATCGCCGAACTGCAAAAGGGCTTCCTCGACGACGCACAGATCGCGGCCAGCCACGCCGTCATGGGCCTCGACACCCAGCTGATCGCCGACGGCACCTATTTCGTCATCGAGGCCGAGGGTCAGATCGCGGGCTGCGGCGGCTGGTCGCACCGCGCGACGCTCTACGGCGGCGACCACGCCGCCGCCCTGCGCGACCCCGCCCCGCTCAGCCCCGCCACCGATGCCGCCCGCATCCGCGCAATGTACACCCACCCCGCCTTCGCAAGGCAGGGCATCGGTCGCATGGTAATCGCGCTCTGCGAAGCCGCCGCGCAGCAGGCCGGCTTTGCCCGCACCGAGCTGATGGCCACGCTATCGGGCGAACCCCTATACCGCGCCTGCGGCTACACCCCCATCGAACGGGTAAACGCGCCCGGCCCCAACGGCGCGAGCGTCCCCCTGATCCGTATGGGCAAGCAGCTGGCGGCTAACCAATCCTCCCTGTAGCCAACGGCCATGGGGAGGTGGAAGACCCCTTTGACTGCCTTGCAGGCGCTCAGGGTAAACTGCGCCGCAGGCGCAGGATTGACGGAGGGGCAAAAGCGCAACGCGGCCGCCCCGCCCCCACCCATCGGGCGGTCCCGCTCAGCGGCGAACGGGGCGTAAGCCCACGTTCGCACACCCCGACCGACGATCAGTTCGATGGCGCTGCCGCGGCCTTCGATTGCGCAACCGCCGTCGCAAACTGCTGCGCCGAAAGCGTCGTCGCCAGCCCGGCGTTCGATACGAACAGCACCGATCGCGGCACCGTCACGTCCCCCGCGCCGGTGGTCAGCAGCGCGCTGTCCGCCGCGACCGCCTTCACCTGACCCAGCACCGCGCTGCCACCCGCGCTGCGCACATCGGCGCCGACCTTCAATGCAGCGCCGACCGCAGCGTCATTTTCCCTGGCGGCCTGCGCCACCGATGCGAGCAGCTTTGCCTTGGTCACATTGAGCGCCGGACCCTTGGGCGTCTGGACAAAGGCGTTGGCGGGGACGACGATGCCGCGATCGCCGACCGCCACTGCAACCTTGCCGCCTTCGACCTGCGCGATCTTGCCCACCACCTCGCCCGCCGAGTCATGGACATTGGTGCCCGTGGTCAGCGACGCAGCCGGGGCGGGCGCGGGGGTCGGCGCCGGATTGGCCTGCACCGCCAGCGCGGGACCGGCATAAACTACCGCGCCCGCAAGGCACAGTGATGCGATAAAGCCGAACGGCTTTTTCATGGCTTGTCTCCTGTTGATGGGTGAAACCCCACCATAGACAGCGCCCTGCCGGTCTGGCCAACGCGGGGTTGCCGAACCGTGGCCCCGACAAGACAAGCCGAGCCCGCAGGTGATTCCTCGCTGTGACTGAAGGTTACTTCCCGCCGCCCGCCGATTCCTGCGAGCTGAGGAGGGGCAGTTCGGCGATCCCGCCTACGCCCGCGCGCTCGGCGACGACGAACTGGAAGCTTATGAAAACCGGCGCGCGGCCGAGGCATCCCCGCTGCTGATCGCGGGCGAGGCCGCGCGCCAGGCTTTCTTCGCGCTGCCCGATGCCG
The DNA here is from genome assembly GCF_019459305.1 of Sphingopyxis sp. GTDB lineage: Bacteria > Pseudomonadota > Alphaproteobacteria > Sphingomonadales > Sphingomonadaceae > Sphingopyxis. The sequence continues at coordinate 20,326 of NZ_JAIBES010000083.1, forward strand.
CCAATGACGCTGTGGACGATCAGCAGACCGCCGCTGTCCGGCGACAGCGCGGGACGGGCTGACCCTAATCGACGACCCAATAATCGGGGGCGCCGCCGGGTTCGTGGCCGCGGCGACAGATCACCGCGCCATCGACCAGCAATTCGGCCCATTCGCCGATCGGTTCGAGCGCAATCATCGCTAACGCCGCGGCGACGTCGGCCGCCTCGAACGACACGCGCTTTTCCAGCCCGAACCACGCGTCGCGGTATCGAAGCATGTACATGGTCAGGGGTTCGGTGGTCGCGGGGGCGGCGCCGGGCGGCGCGTCGCCGCTAGGTGCATCGGGGCGGGGCAGGCAATCGCAGTCACCATCGGTGGCGCCGCGCTGCAAGGATCGGGGAATCTTCATGGGGGAGTACCTTCGTTGGGGGAACCGAAGGGGCAGTGCCGCTGGTCAGTTCGGCTATGACCGCCGCCGGGGGGCGAAAGATTAGGGTCGGCGATATGTCTCCTCGTCCGAAAAACGTCCAAATCGTGCGCGCCGTTGCATATGGGTCGAGCACGACACCGGGAACATTATGAAAATCGACGCCTTTTCATTGCCATGGGTCGCTGGGGCGATTGGCCGTCATTCGACGAGTGGCAAAGTGTCATCGATGAACGGCCCATGCACCGACGATGGCCGGCGTGCGGCCGCCATCTTACAATCGGCGATAGGCGTCCCCATATCGTCCTAATCGCGGTACCGACTTTTCCTTAGGCCGCCGCGGCTGAGAGACCTGCGCGCTCCCGCTTATCCGAACAGGAGCCGCGCCCGATGAACAGCCGAGCCAAACCCGTCAATCTGCCCGTCCGCAAGGCGCCCGTCGCCGCTGCGCCCACGAAACCAGCCAGCACCGACGCTTCCGACGACGCGGCGCCCGGCCGCGCGCGCACCAACAATTATTTCCGCAAGAACCGCACCCCGCTCGCCCGCGACGATGCCAAGCGGCAGGGCGACATCAGCCAGCTCGCCTTCCTGACCATGGGCGGGCGCGACGCGGCGGTCGACTTCCTCAACAGCTAAAATGCCGCGCTCGGCGGCCGCCCGCTCGCACTCGCGACCGCCAGCGCCGAGGGGTTTGAACAGGTCGCAGCCGCGATCCTCGCCATGGCGCCCGGTGCCGCCACATCATGAGCCGCGCGATGAACGTCACGCTGCCCGAGGCCGAAGTAACCGCGTTGTGCAAAAGCGCGGGGGTCATCATCAGCGCGATCGAACCCCTGCCCGACGGCGGCACCCGCCTCGTCTGCGTGTCGCCCGACGGCGCCGACAAGATGCGTAAGAAACTGAAGAAAAGCCTGATCGACGGCGCCGTCACCCGCCACCGCTTCTACCGCCCCCCGGGGTCCGAAGGGGGCTATTAACAGTCGGCGGCGCGCCGCAGCAGATAGTCGCGTTCGCGGTCGTTGCCGGCCAGCGCCGCCGCGGCTTCGAACTGCGCCTTCGCCTCGGCGCGGCGCCCGGCGCGGAGCAGGAAGTCGCCGCGCGCGGCGGGCAACGGCGCATAGCGGCGCAGCGCCGCTGCGTCGGCGATTGCATCGACCAGCGCCAGCCCGGCGTCGGGGCCGGACGCCATGCTGTGCGCGACCGCGCGGTTCAGCTCGACCACCGGCGACGGCATCACCTGCCGCAACCGGTCGTACAGCGCAGCGATCCGCCGCCAGTCGGTGTCCTCGGCCCGCCGCGCCCGGGCGTGGCACGCCGCGAGCGCCGCCTGCAACGCATAGGGACCGTCAGCGCCGCCCAGCGCCTCGACCCGCGCCAGCGCATTCAGTCCGCGGCGGATCAGCAGCGGGTCCCAGCGCGCCCGGTTCTGCTCGGTCAGCGGCACAAACTGGCCGTCGGGCCGGGCGCGCGCCGCCAGCCGCGACGCCTGGATCTCCATCAGCGCCAGCAGGCCCAGCACCTCGGGCTGCTCGGGCATCAGCCCGGCCAGGATGCGTCCCAGCCGCTGCGCCTCGCCGCAGAGCGGCGGCCGCACCAGCGACAGCCCCGCGGTCGCGGCATAGCCTTCGTTGAAGATCAGATAGACGACCTCGAGCACCGACGGCAGCCGCGCCGCCAGCTCGGCGCCCCGCGGCACCGCGAACGCGACCCCGGCTTTGGCAATCGCCTTCTTGGCCCGGGTGATCCGTGCCGCAATCGCCGCCTCGTTCGACAGGAACGCCCGGGCAATTTCCTCTACCGTCAGCCCGCCGACCAGCCGCAGCGTCAGCGCGGCGCGCCCCTCCGGTCCGATCACCGGGTGGCACGCGGCAAAGATCAGCCCGAGCAGCTCGTCGCCCAGCGGATCGTCCAGCGCGGCCTCAAGGGCGTCGGCGCTCATGCCCTGCTCCTCGTCCAGTTCGCGAGCGATCTCGGCATGTTTTCGCTCCCGCATCTGGATGTGCCGGATGCCGTCGATAGCGCGCCGCTTCGCCGCCGCCATCAGCCAGGCGCCGGGATTGGCGGGAACGCCGCTGGCGGGCCATTCGGTCATAGCGACCAGTAGCGCGTCCTGCGCCAGCTCCTCCGCACGGTCGACGTCACGGGTCAGCCGTGCCAGCCCGGCAATCAGCCTGGCCAGCTCAATGCGGAAAACCGCCTCGATCGCGCGCTGGGTTGGGTCTGCCGCCATGCGCTACGGTGCGCGGCGCATGGCGGGGCGGACCAGGGGATCAGCGGTTCGCAAGCTTCTCGCCCACGCCGTCGTGGATCGCCGCGGCCTCTTCGGGGATCACATCGACGAAATCCTCCATTTCATAGACGGGACGAATCTCGATCTCGCTGGGGCCGAACATCGGGTTGGGGCAGCGCTTCACCCATTCGACCGCCTCGTTCATGTCCTTGACTTCCCAGATCCAGTATCCGGCGACCAGTTCACGCGTTTCGGCGAAAGGTCCGTCGATGACGGTGCGGCCGGGACCGTCGAACGCGACCCGCTTGCCGAACGAAGAGGGCTTCAGCCCATCACCGGCGACCAGCACGCCGGCATTGACCAGCTCCTCGTTGAACTTGCCCATGTCGACGAACATCTGGCTGAGCTCGGGCGACGGCTGCATGCCCTGTTCGCTGTCCTCGGTCGCTTTTACGAACACCATCACACGCATCATCTGTCTCCTGCAAAACCGGACCAGTATCGGCCTCGTATCGTCACGACGAACGAGCTCTATCGAAATCGACACATGAACGAAAAAAATTCTGCGGGCGATGATCCGGCGCGTCGGTGCCGCGGATCAGGCGGCGTCGGCCAGCGACCCGGGGGTGGCGAAACGCTGGCGATATTCGTGCGGTGACAGTCCGATGATTCGGTGGAACAATTTGCGGAACGCTGCCGCATCCTCATATCCGACGCCCCAGGCGATCTGGTCGACGGTGCGACGGGTGAATTCCAGCAGTTCGCGCGCCTTACCGACGCGCAGGTGCTGAACATATTCGACCGGGGTCATGCCGGTGGCGGCCTTGAACCGCCGTTGGAACGTCCGCTCCTCCATCCCGGCCTCGCTCGCCATGGCAGGGACGGCAACCGGGCCGACCCCGCGTGCCTGCAGCCAGTGCTGGACGCGCAGGATGGCCTCGTCGCCATGGGTCAGTTTCGGGGCAAAGCTGGCATAATTCTTCTGCTCGCGGCCATTGGGATCGATCAACAGAAAGCGCGCGGTCTCCATCATCATCGTCGGCCCCAGCAACCGCTCGACGATCCGCAAGCCGAGGTCGGTCCACGCCATCAGGCCGCCCGCGGTGACGATGTCGCCATCGTCGATCACCATCCGGTCGGCTTCCAGCCGCACGTCGGGGAACCGCTCGCGAAACTGCTCGGCAAAGAACCAGTGCGTCGTCGCCGGGCGTCCCGCGAGCAGCCCGGTCGCCGCCAAAGCAAAGGCACCGCCGCAATTCGACGCCAGCACCGTTCCCTGCGCATGCCGGTCGAGCAGCCAGCGGGCATAGGGTTCGATTTCGCCGGGCTGAAGCAGCTTGTGCAAGCTGCCGGGCGCAATCAGCACCGCGGGCGAATTGGCTGCGGGCTGATCGGGGTGGCTGTCGTAACATCGCGCCAGGCCGCCGCCGTCCTGCAGCCGCCAATGGCTCACGCGGATCGGCGCGCGGTCGTGCTGGACCGCAAAGCGCCCGGCGATGTCGAACAGGTCGGTGATGCCGTGAACCATCCCCATCTGGCAGTCGGGATAGGTCATCAACCCGACCTCGATCAGCGGCATCGTCGTCGCGTCGGGCATCTTCAGCCTCGGCATAATTGCTCCTTTGTCGGATTTGAACCGTATAATGTCGTATCCGCCAATCCCGCGCAAGCCCGGTCCGGCCTAAATCCATGTCATCGGGGCGGACACCCCGCCCCCCTAAATCGAAAGGAACCACAACATGACCACGATCACCACCCAGGACGGCACGCACATCTTCTACAAGGACTGGGGTCCGAAGGATGGCCAGCCGATCATCTTCTCGCACGGCTGGCCGCTCAGCGCCGACGCCTGGGACGCCCAGCTGGTCTATTTCGCCAATCAGGGTTTCCGCACCATCGCCCATGACCGCCGAAGCCATGGCCGTTCGGATCAGGTCTGGGACAACAACAACATGGACCAGTACGCCGACGACCTCGCGGAACTGATCGAACAGCTCGACCTGAAGGACGTCATCCTCGTCGGCCACTCGACCGGCGGCGGCGAAGTCACCCGCTATATCGGTCGGCATGGCACGGCGCGGGTCGCCAGAATCGCGCTGATCGGCGCGGTGCCGCCACTGATGCTCAAGACCGAAGCCAATCCGGGCGGGCTACCAATCGACGCCTTCGACGGCATCCGCAACGGCACCTTCGACAACCGGCCGCAGTTCTTCAAGGATCTGACCATCCCCTTCTACGGCTATAACCGCGACGGCGCGGCGATCAGCGAAGCGGTGCGCGACGATTTTGTGCGGCAGGGCATGATGGGCGGGCTCAAGGGCCAGCTCGACAGCATCCGCGCCTTTTCGGAAAGCGACTTCAACGAAGACCTGAAGAAATTCGATGTCCCGACGCTCGTCCTCCACGGCGACGACGACCAGATCGTTCCCGTCAATGCCTCGGCCCGCGCCACGGTGAAGATCGTCAAACAGGCGGTGCTGAAAATCTATGAAGGCGCTGACCATGGCCTGACCGTCACCCACCAGGACCGGTTCAACGCCGATCTTCTCGATTTCATCAACAGCTGATACAAGGACGGCGCGGTCCAGCCGGATCGCGCCTCCTCCTTCATCAAGGAGACGCATCATGACCCAGCAAAGCTTCCTCATCACTGGCGCATCGGACGGCATCGGTGCCGTCTATGCCGACCGCCTCGCCCGCCGCGGGTATAATCTGATCCTCGTTGCACGCCGCGCCGACAAGCTTGCTGAACTTGCACAACAGCTACGCAGCGACACCGGCGTCGCCGTCGACGTCATCGCCGCCGACCTCGCCAATCCCCAGGACCTCGCGCGCGTCGAAACCCGCCTGCGCGATGACGATAAGATCACCGGCCTGATCAACAACGCCGGCATTGCTGGCGAGACCAGCTTCGTCGAAGCCGACCCCTCGCAGCTGGCCGCGCTGATCAACCTCAACATCCTGGCCGTAACCCGGCTGGCCGCAGCCATAGCGCCCCGGCTTGCTGCCAAGGGCAGCGGGGCGATCATCAACATCAGCTCGGTAACGGCACTGATCCCCGATGGCTTCACCGCTACCTATCCCGCAAGCAAGGCCTATGTGCTGGCGTTCAGCGAAGCGTTGCAAGTCGAACTCGGCGCCAAAGGCGTGCGGATCCAAGCGGTGCTGCCGGGGGCGACCCGCACCCCGATCTGGACCGATGAGCAACTCGCCAGCCTTCCCGCCGAGATCGTGATGGACGTGGACCAAATGGTCGATGCCGCGCTCGCGGGTTTCGACGCGGGTGAAGTTGTAACCATCCCCGCTCTGCCCGACATGGCAGATTACGACGCCTTTATCGCCGCGCGCGCCGCGCTCCGTCCCAACCTGTCGTTGGCGCGCCCTGCGCCGCGCTATCTGTAAACGACGCGTGCTATGATCCTCGGTCTGCCCATAGCGCAATTCACCGCGCTCCATGTCGCGATCAGCCTGATCGCCCTCCCCGCCTTGGCTCGCGGCCATATCCTGCCCCGCACGACCGGCGTCTTCCTGTGGACGACATTGCTTACCAGCCTGACCGGCTTCCTGTTCCCGATCGTCGCCTTCACCCCGGCGCTCGGCTTCGGAATTCTCTCGACGCTGATCCTCGTCGCGACCTTCTGGGCCTGGTACGGTCGCAAGCTCGTTGGCAGCGCCGCCGCCATCTACGCGGTCACCGCCACCCTCGCGCTCTATCTCAACCTTTTCGTGCTGGTGGTGCAGAGCTTCTTGAAAGTGCCCGCGCTCAACGCGCTGGCCCCGAATGGAACCGAACCGCCTTTCGCCGTCGCTCAAGCCATGCTTTTGATCGCGATGATCGGCCTCGGCTATCTGGCGTTCACGGCAGCGCGGCGCCGAACTGGCGCCGCCTGATCACAACCAAAACCAACGGCAAGGGCGGCTTCGCTCGCCCTTGTCGTATCAACACCGCCAACCCCTCTTGCACGACCTTCCGTTTACGTTAAGGTCAGCCTCAAACTGCTACCGGAGAGTGATTCATGGCCCTTCCCCCGATTTTCGACCGCCTGCGCCTGCCCGTCATCGGCTCGCCCCTGTTCATCGTGTCGGGGCCGGAACTGGTCATCGCGCAGTGCAAGGCGGGCGTCGTCGGCAGCTTCCCGGCGCTCAACGCGCGGCCGCAGACCTTGCTCGACGAATGGCTGCACCAGATCACCGAAGAGCTCGCCGCGTGGGACCGGGCCAACCCCGACCGGCTGTCGGCGCCCTATGCGGTCAACCAGATCGTCCATAAATCGAACGACCGGCTCGAACAGGACATCGCGACCTGCGCCAAATGGAAAGTCCCGATCACCATCACCTCGCTCGGCGCGCGCGAGGAACTCAACCAGGCGGTGCATAGCTGGGGCGGCATCACGCTGCACGACGTCATCGACGACCCCGTTTCGCCCAAAAAGGTTGAAAAAGGCGCCCCCCGGCGGAAACCCCAACCCCCCCGGGCACGCGGCCCCCCCCCGCCCCCAACCCCCAAACCACAGAATCACGAAAAAAGCGCAATGTTAAAACGCCCCCTGGG
>NZ_JAIBES010000098.1 GCF_019459305.1 Sphingopyxis sp.
GATGGGCTTAAAACTAAACCCTTTAAATCTGGCTTTTTTTTGCCTATTTTTATATTGCCAAAAAAAAATGTGGGGCGGGGGCCGAATCTCCGGCCCCTCTTTTTTTGTGCGCAATATAGAATTCGCCAAAAAAACGCCTGATTTCAGGGTTTTCGTTGAAAGCGCAGCGCCGCACAGACGCGCCAGCTGCCATTATCTTTTAGCACCGAATCGGTGGCGGTCATCCGATCGGGCGCTTCCAGAACATAGGTCGATCGACCGATTTCAACATCGGCGCTGCCCCAAAGATTATGCCATTCCGACCCCGTGACACGCCCGCCGATCGGCCGCGTCCGGCCGCTGTTGTCGGTCCAGCTGCCGCGCACCCGGCCCTTGCCATCGACGCTGTAAATCGCTTCCGCCGCATAGTCGATCGGCGGCGTTTCCGGGACCGCCAGTCGATAGGCAAGCGCCGTCGCACTGCCATCGGGCGCCGCGACGATAACCAGCGTTGCGGTCGCCGCTTTGCCGAACGCGGTCCCCTCGCCGGTCCATGTCCCGAGCCAGGCGGAGAGCGATGGCGCCGGATCTTCCGCCGCAGCGGGGGCCGCGATCGCCAGCAGCGCCGCGATCCCCCACTGCGCCATCATGCCGCCATTTCCGAGCGCGAAAACATGAAGGCGTTGCCGTCGGGATCGTAGAAGGTGATCAGTTTCACCATACCGGGGATATGCTGGATGTCGCCATCCTGCCGTACCCCCTCGGCGTCGAGATGGGCTTTGGCCGCGTCGATATCGGCAACCTCGAACACATTGGTCGCGCCGCCGCCCTGCACCACGCTCTCGACCTGGCTGAGGCCGATATTAACTCCCGCCATCGGGGTCGCGAGTTCGCACCAACCGATCTCGTCAACGCGGTAGAGCAGTTTGCAGTGCATCACCCGCTCGTACCAGGCGATCGCCGCGGTCATGTCGGTCACCCCCATCGAACAGGTGAGTTCGGATCCGATTTCCAATGCCATCTCGCAGCCCCCCTTTGTCAACGCCCTTGCGTCAATGGTCTGGTTTGTATAGTTACTTGTAAATGCCGTCAAGCCTGCCCGATCCGCTCCTGCTCCAGCTCGGCAGCCACCGCTGGCTGGTGCCGTTGCTCGCCGATCTGGCGGGGCATCGCGGCGCGCGCTTTGTCGAACTGATCCACCGGCTGGGGCTGCCGCGCGACAGCCTGACGCGCACGCTGGAAGCCGCAGCGACGATCGGCTGGGTGCAGCGCAACCCCGGCCACGGCCACCCGCTGCGCCCCGAATATATCCTCACGGAAACCGGCGCCGCCGCAGCCGCGCGCGCGGCGAAAATTGCCGCGGCGCAAACCGCGATCGGCCTGCCCCCGGGCGCCGCGACGCGCTGGAGCTTGCCGCTGGTGGCAGGGATCGGCGCAGGTCACGACCGCTTCAACGCACTCTCACGGTTGCTCGTCCCCGCCACGCCGCGCGCGTTGTCGCAGGGGCTGTCGGCGCTCAGCAAGCGCGGGTTGGTGCGGCGCGAGGTGATCGATATGCGGCCGCCGACGAGTCGCTATGACCTGACGCGGAGCGGGCAATTGCTGGCGGAGGCTTGCGCGGTCTAAAGCCCTTCCCCTTCTGGGGAGGGCGAACCTAGGCCAGCGCCGCCTTCACACAATCCGCCGCGCGTTCGCCGATCATGATGCTCGGCGCATTGGTGTTGCCCGACACCAGCCGCGGCATGATGCTCGCGTCCGCAACCCAGATCCCGTCGATGCCGTTCAGTTTCAGCGTCGGATCGACCACCGCATCGGCGTCGCTGCCCATCCGGCACGTGCCGACGGGATGATAGACGGTGTCGGCGCGGCTGCGAATCAGCGCGTCGAGCGCGGCATCGTCATCGAGATCGACCGGATGCCGGTCGCTCCCCGCATAGTCGCTGAGCGGCGGCGCCGCGACGATGCGGTGCATCATCCGCACGCCAGCCCTTAACGTCGCGATGTCGCGATCGTCGGTCAAAAAGCCCGGATCGATGGCGGGTGCCGCCGCCGCGTCCCCCGACGCCAGCCGCACGGTGCCGCGGCTTTCAGGGCGCAGCACGCAGGCGTGGCATGAAAAGCCGTGGCCCTTGACCTTGGCCCGGCCATGGTCCTCGAGCATCGCGGGGACAAAATGATATTGGATGTCGGGCGCAGGCAAGTCGGGGTGCGATTTCCAGAAACCCCCCGCCTCGGCGAAACAGGTCGTCATGACCCCCGTCCGCTTGGTTCGATGTTCGAAGATCGCCTTCACCATTCGCCAGGTGCCGGCAAGGCTGTCGCCGAGCGGATCGCCCGAGCGCGTTTCCCAGCTCGACACATAGTCGATATGGTCCTGTAGATTGTCGCCAACCGCGGCGCGGTCGAGGGCGACGTCGATCCCCATGTCCTGCAAATGCGACCCCGGACCGATGCCCGATAGCTGAAGGATCTGCGGCGACCCGAACGCCCCCGCCGACAGCACCACGCCGCCGCGCGCGCGCAGCGTTTCGCGCTGCGACCCGCGGCGGATCACGACCCCGGTGGCGCGCCCATCCTCGACCAAAATTGTTTCAACCAATGCCTTTGTGCGAATGTCGAGGCTGGCGCGCCCGCGCAGCGGTTCAACATAGGCGCGCGCCGCCGACCAGCGTTCGCCGGCCTTTTGCGTCACCTGATACAGCCCGAAGCCTTCATTGTTCGGCTGATTGAAATCGGCAGTACGCGGCAATTGCAGCGCCGCGGCGCTCTCGATGAAACGCCGGCTCGTTACATTAGGCCAGCGCTGGTCCATCACATTGAGCGGTCCGTCGCCGCCATGAAATGCGTCGCCGCCACGCTCATTGCCTTCGCTGCGTTTGAAGTACGGCAGCACATCGGCATAGCTCCACCCCGTCGCACCGAGCGCCGCCCACTGGTCGTAATCGAATTGGTGGCCGCGGATATAGACCATCGCGTTGATCGCGCTCGACCCGCCCAGCCCGCGTCCGCGCGGCTGGTATCCGGTGCGCCCGTTCAGCCCCTTTTGCGGCAGCGTATCATAACGATAGTTGGACGATTTCGGGATGAAGGGCATGAACCCCGGCGTCTTGACCCGGACAATGTCATTGGTCCCGCCCGCCTCGACCAGGCACACCGTCCGCGTCCCATCCTCGGCGAGCCTTCCCGCCGCGGCGCTCCCCGCGCTGCCGCCACCGATAACGATGATGTCGAACTGATCCATGTCCCGCTCCCCTCGCCACCCGTTCGGTGGTCAATCGGGACTTACATGAATGTCATTAAGCGATGTGGCAAGGGGTATGCGTGTCAGACACAATCGCCTGTGAAGCATGTGGCCAAGAGAAACGCCGACGCCAGAATGACGGGCAGCATCAAAATGAGCGCGATCATCAGCATCGCGCAGCCCCCGGCAATCAGCCGTCCGTCACCGCGCCGCCAAGCAAGAGTGGCGCTCAGCAGGTAAAGTGGCACGGCAGCGAGAACGACCGGACCCGACAGCCTGCTCAAATGCTTGCCGCCATAATAAGCAATCAGAAGGAGGACCGGGGGAATACTGCCCGCGACGAAAGCAACTACGTCCCAATATTTCCAACACGCAACGCGGCTTAGCGCCGACCGCAGGCTCACTCCGCCGCGTCCTCACTCGCTCGCCCGGCCGCCCAGCGGTCCTTGATCATAGCACTCGTCGCGCGGCTGCCGTCGTGGCTCCAACCCGGTTCGCGCCACATATAGGACAGCTTGTGCTTCCACGGCGCCGCCCACACATCCTTCGCGATCCCGACCCATTCGTGCACCGCCGCCCACAAGATGTTGAAGCTGCCGAGCTGCTTGACGATCCCATAGCGCACCGGCTCGTCATCACGTTCGGCAACAAAGCTGCCGAACATCTTGTCCCAGATGATGAAGACGCCGGCATAATTGGCGTCGAGATAGCGCGGGTTGACGCCGTGGTGGACGCGGTGGTGCGACGGGGTGTTCATCACCGCCTCGAACCATTTGGGCAACCGCTTGATCGCCTCGGTATGGATCCAGAACTGGTAGATCAGGTTCAGCCCCGCACAGAAGAACACCATCGCGGGCGGAAAGCCGATAAGGAACAAAGGCAGCCGGAACAGGAAGGTCAGGCTGAAAAAGCCCGTCCACGTCTGCCGCAGCGCCGTCGACAGATTATAATGCTGCGAGCTGTGGTGGATGACATGGCTCGCCCAGAACCAGCGGACCCGGTGCGCGCTGCGGTGAAAGGCATAATAGGCCAGATCGTCGAGGAAGAAGCAGAGGATCCACGCCCACCACCAGCTGGCAAATTCAATGCCGATGTCGAACAAGTGGAACTGATACACCCACACCGACGCCGCGATCACCCCGGCGCCGACCAGCGCCCCCGCGACCTGGCTGCCGGTGCCGAGCATCAGCGAGGTCAGCGTATCGCGCGTCTCGTACCGGCTTTTGTCGGCGCGCAGCGAGATGATCATCTCGGCGATCAGCAGCAGGATGAAGGCGGGCACTGCATAGGTGACGGGATCGGGAAGCTTATCCACAATTGAGATCCCGCATCCGGCTCGCCCACATTCCGGCTTCCTTGCCCAGATGCAGGGTCACCGCGCCAAACGTTTTTTCGGGCATCGTCAGGGTCAGGAAATCCTTGTCGAGCCGCCCCATCACGCTGGCGTCGATCGGCCGTGCTGCGAAATGATTGCCATGCGCGCGCACCAGCAGCTGGCGTCCCTCAGCGTTGCGGACGATCGCGGCAAAGCCCGCACGGTCGCGCGCGACCTCGATCCCGCGGAACCCCGCCTCCGCCTCTTCGGCGAGCCGGATCGCATGCGCATCATCTTCGATGCGCGGATCGGCCCCGAGCCCCATTTTTTTGACCAGCCACACGACAAACAGCACGGCGACCACCGATCCGCCGAGCTGGGCCAGTTCGGCGAGGGTCACCGCTCGCCCGCCAACGCGTCGAGCATCGGGCGCAACCCCGACAGATCATAGCCAGCATTGCCCGCCGCCTCGCAAATCGCATCGACATCGTCGCCCGCGCGCGCGCGGGTCAGCGCCCACAAATGCGTCGAGCGCGTCCCCGAGCGGCAATAGGCCAGCACCGGCCCAGTCGCCCCCGCCAGCACCGCGTCGAGCGCGTCGAGCTGCGGATGGCTGAATCCAGCATGGCCGATGGGAATCGCGGCATAGGCCAGTCCTTCGGCAGCGGCAGCCCCGGCAATATCGTCACCCTGCGGCGCGTCGGGCTCCTCGCCATCGGGGCGGTTGTTGACGATCATCGCAAAGCCCGCGGCCTTCGCCTCGACCACATCCTCAAAGGAAATCTGCGGGGCGACGCTATAGTCGGCGGACAGGGTACGAAAATCGCTCATGGCCGCGATGTATAGGACGCGCGGTTTGACTGACAAGCGTGAAAGCTATGCGGTCGCGGGCGCGGCCTCGTTGTCGCGCATCGCCGACTCCGCCACGACCGCGTGAAACCGCGCGGCATAATGCGGATGCTCGGTCCCCATCATCCGGTCCCACCAGGTGAAATAGAGGCCGTAATTGCGGTTGAAGCCGCCGCTGTGGTGCAGGTCGTGGTGCGTCGTCGTGTTGATCCAGCGGGTCAGCGGCGTCGACAGCCACCAGCGCGGGTGCAGCTCGAACCCGGCATGCCCCATCGCGTTGCGGACGATCTGGAACAATATCCACGTTAGCATCACCCACCCCGGAGTCGCGACGAAGAATAGCCAGATCGGCACGAAGGCGATCATCACAAAGGCTTCGGGAACGGCGAAGCTGTACGCGGCCCATGGCGTCGGGGTGATCGAGCGATGATGCGCGCGGTGAAAGGTCTTGAACAAGCGCGGATGGTGCATCGCGCGATGAACCCAATAGAAATAGGCATCGTGCGCGACAATAATCGCCGCGAGCAGCGCCAGATCGCCCGCCCAGCCATAGCTGCCCTCGAACCGGTGCAGCACCCCGGTGTCGACGCCCCAGATGATGAACGCCGACACCAATGTATAGACTCCCACCGTCTGCACAGACTGCGCAAATTCGCGGCGCTGGTCGGCCAGCGTCGCCTCGCGCGCCTGGATCTTGCGCGTTCGGAGCGTCGTGCGGCGCAGCCCCCACACGATCGCCGCGACGGCCGCGGCCGCAATCAGATAGCGCCCGAAGTCGAACGCAAAGACAAACGGCCCCTTGGTCAGCAGGATGTGGAGCGGCGGAAGGGCGTCGAGCATCGGACAATCCTGTCAGTAGCGGATACCCCAGTGGAGCACGCCCGCCGCGTCCCCGCTCCGCAATGGTAGAAATCGGCTAGCCGATTTCGGAATTGCCCAGTCGCGCCGCCGCGGCCCGGGCGCGATAATCGGTCGGGGTCATTCCCTCGGCATCGCGAAAGGCGCGGTTGAACGGACCAAGTGAACCGAAGCCCGCGTCGAGCGCGATGGTCAGGATCGGCACCTCGCGCTGCGCCGGATCAGCCAGCGCCGCGCGAATCTCGTCGAGGCGAAAGCCGTTCAGAAAGGCGGTGAAATTACGAAACCCCATCTCGCCATTAATCGCGCGGCGGACGCGATATTCGGGCTCGCCCAGCCGCGCCGCGAGCATCGCGATCGAAAAGCCTTCGGCCCGGTAAGCACGCTCCTCGGCCATTACCGCGCGCAGCCGCTGCGCGAGGGGCGACGGTGCTGCGGCCGGTTCGGCGCGTTTGGGCAGCGGCCCCGGCGAAGCAAACAGTTCGGCCAGCCGAAAGCGATACAGTCCGACCGATACGATGAAGGTGGCAATCACGATCGCAATTAGGGTCAATGATCGCCCGAGGTCGGGACTGGCGTCGCGGTTGTGAAACATCTCGATAAAGGTCGCGAGCAGGATGAAGCCACCAATCGCGCAGACGAGCGCCGCGCGAAATCCCCGCCGCGCCTCGATCAAATCATTGGCGCGCCCGCGCCATGCGATCCACATGCCCGCCACCGCAAAGGCGAACATGCCGATCCGCACCAGCACCCAGAGTTCGAGGCTGAACCAGTCCAGGCTGGCGATCAGCGCAATCTGGATCAGCGGCAGCATTCCGAAGGCGGCAACGAGCAACCAGCTGCGCCAGCCAATCCGCTGCTGGTCGTCGAACCACAGCCGCACGAACAGCCAGAACAAGGCGGGGACCATCACTGACAGCGCGTCGCAGATCGCATAGGGTAAGCGCGCGGCTTCCTCGATCCGGAAGATCGGAACCAGCAGATACGCGATGATCGTCAGGTTCATCGCGATGGCAACGCGCGCGGCCAGCACATCATGATGGTCGCGCGCCAGGATCGCGATCCACAGCAGGAACAGCGCGATGGCGCCGCCACGAATCATCGGATCGAGGATCAGCAGCGCCGTCATCGCATCTTGCTACTGCAAGCGGTGCTGGCGCGCCACCGTCGACGACGCGTCCGCCATCGGGCAGCGGGGCTCATTGCGAAGCGAGTTGCTGCTGCTGGCGGGCGCGCTGCTTTTGCAGCGCCAGCCCGCGCATCGTGTCGCGGCATTCACGCGCCGCGCGGCGCGCCTTGACCGTCAGATGCTCGACATCGTTGCGACACGCCACCTTCGCGGCGCGCGCGATCCGGCGCTGCGCCGTCGTCACGTCGGAGGGCGCGCTGAGATCGAGCGCGTGCACATCGACGCGGACGGTCGTGCGAGCGTCGGACGCCTGTGCGGTCATCGGCAGCGCGGCAAGACAGGCCGCGACAAGCGCGCGGATGAGGGGAGAGCTCATGGTCATAATCCTTTCATTGGTCGGCACCGCAAAGGCGATGCGGCCCGATGAAAGGCGATGTGGCGACAACTGCAGCGCCGGTCGCGCCGCGTTCCGAATTTGACTAGCCATTTGCGAAATCGACCATCTGCGCGGCAGACCGCAGGGTCAGAAGTGACGGATTACCGACAGAAACGCATCGCCCCACGCCTCCAGCTTCTTGGCGCCAACCCCCGGAATCGTTCCCATCGCGTCCAGCGTCGCGGGCTTTTCGATCGCCATTGCGCGCAGCACCGCGTCGTGAAAGATCACATAGGGCGGCACATTGGCTTCGGCCGCCAATTCGCGCCGGACGCTACGCAGCGCGTCGAACAGCGGATCGCCGATCGGGTTGGCGGCCCCGACACCAGCGCCGCCGCGCGCCTCGCGCTTGGTGCGCTTGACCGGCGGCTCGGCGATCAGCACCGGCGCCTCGCCCTTCATCATCGCGCGCGCGCTGGGGCCGAGCATCAGCCCGCCATGCTCGGTCGTCTCGAGCGCCTCGCGCGCCACCAGCGTGCGCACCAGCGGCTTGATCAGCCGTGCCTCGTCGCTCGCGACAATTCCGAACACCGATAATTTGTCGTGGCCACGCCCCACGATCCGTTCGTCGCTGCGCCCGGTAAGCACCGCCTCGATATGCCCCGCGCCATAGCTTTGGCCGGTGCGATAGACCGCCGAGAGCAATTTTTGCGCGAGCACCGTCGCGTCGACCTGCGCTGCGGGGTCGAGGCAATTGTCGCAATTGCCGCAGCGGCCCGGCGGACTTTCGCCGAAATGGCGCAGCAACTGCGCGCGGCGGCACTCGACCGTTTCGACCAGCGCCGCCAGCGCGTTGAGCCGCACCCGCTCGCCAGGCACCCGCGCTTCGGGCAATTCGGACAATCGCATCCGCGCCTTGGCAAAATCGTCGGCGCCCCACAACATCATCGCCTCGGCCGGGTCGCCGTGGCGCCCCGCGCGCCCCGGGT
>NZ_JAIBES010000132.1 GCF_019459305.1 Sphingopyxis sp.
TTCTTTAGACCTTTATTTTTCCCCCTTCGCGTCGGGGGGGGGGTCCGCTTTTTATATCCCCCTCCGCTTGGGGGGTGGGTGCATGGGGGGGGCTATCGGGGCCCGGCGGGGGGGGCGCAACGAGGATGCTTGGGTGTGCCAGCGCCGAGAATCATAAACCCCCGTCCCAGGGGCGGTGGAACGGGGGTTCAAGGTCAGCGTTCGTCACGCTCTTGAATGAAGACACCGGGCAATCCGGGTGGGGCAACAGGGGGAAACCCAAATCCGGGGCCGTGTTGGCGTCTTCGAGAGTTGAAATAGCCCCGCGTCCCTGTCGCCAAGCTGAACGAAAAACGGCGGCACAGCGCCGATTTTGCAGTTCGTCGATGCTGGGCGACGGTTCGGCGGAAAAAGACCGGGGAGTTTTGCAAGAAAACGCACCGGCCCGAATTTTTCGTTCAGCCTCGGTCAGCGACCGCGTTTGTTCGGGCGAGGATCGGTCCAGCGGAACGCCGAATCGGCGACCGCGACGTTGAATTTCTGGTTACTGAGGTCGATCCGCGTCCGGTTGTTCTGCGAATCGAGCGCGACCCAGCCGCGCAGACGCAGTCCGGCGGGCGCGCCACTATCGCGCACGAACACCATCGTGATCGTGCCATATTCGGGGCGTTTGGTATCCTTGACCTCGACGCTCAGCACATCGTTGCTGCCGGTGGGGATGACCTTGGCATATTTGGTCAGGTCGCGATCGGGGTCGAGCAGCGCGCCGAGCGGTGAATTCTTCACCGGCCAGCGCTGCACCTGCCGCACCTCATAATCGATCATCGTCAGTGAACTCCCGTCGCCGACGATCAGCAGCGGGACGTCCTTCTGATATTGAAACCGAATTTTGCCGGGGCGTTTGAGCGTCAGCTTGCCCGACAGGCGCTGGCCGTTGCGGTCGGTCTGGACGAAATCGGCGGTCATCGACCCGGTCGATTTGAGATGCGACTGCACCGCCGCGAGGGTGTTCGACGACTGCGCGACGGCAGGAACGCCGATCGCGAGCCCGGCGACGGTCAATGGCGTCAGCGTCCAGGCGGCAAGGCGGGTGAGGGAATACTTCAGGGTCATGGGACTCTCATTCTGTTCTATGTTCGCTCGGCTCATCGCAGGCGGGCATTGAACCCGCCGTGAACCTGCTCGTCAGACGCCGTTCAAACCGCGAGACGGGCGAAGGTTCCTCACCGCTGTTGGCCATATTGATCGGTCAGCACATCGCGGCGGCCGACATGGTTGGGCGGACTGACCAGCCCTTCCTCCTCCATCCGCTCGATCAGCCGCGCGGCGCTGTTGTACCCGATGCGCAGCTGGCGTTGCAGCCAGCTGGTCGACGCCTTCTGGCTTTCGACGACGATCTGGCAGGCTTTCGCATACATGCGGTCCTCGGCGCTGTCGCCGCCCGCGGGAGCGCCCTCCATCGCAAAGCCGCCATCCTCGGGATCCTCGGTGACGCTCTCAATATAGTCGGGGCGGCCCTGCCCGCGCCAATGATCGGCGACCGCGCGCACTTCGTCGTCGGACACGAACGGGCCATGAATACGCGTGATCTGCTTGCCGCCGGGGACATAGAGCATATCGCCCTTGCCAAGCAGCTGTTCGGCACCCGCCTCGCCCAAAATGGTGCGGCTGTCGATCTTCGACGTAACGTTAAAGCTGATGCGCGTCGGCAGGTTCGCCTTGATCACGCCGGTGATGACGTCGACCGACGGGCGCTGTGTCGCGAGGATCAGGTGGATGCCCGCCGCGCGCGCCTTTTGCGCTAGCCGCTGGATCAGAAATTCGACCTCCTTGCCCGCGGTCATCATCAGGTCGGCGAGCTCGTCGACGACGATCACGATCTGCGGCAGCGGCGCATAGTCGAGCGCCTCTTCCTCATAGACCGGCTGGCCGGTGTCAGGGTCGTAGCCGGTCTGGACGCGGCGGCCGAGCGACTTGCCCTTGGCGAGCGCGCCGCGGACCTTGTCGTTGTAGCTTGCGAGGTTGCGCACCGACAGCGACGACATCATCCGGTAGCGGTCTTCCATCTGCTCGACCGCCCATTTCAAGGCGCGGATCGCCTTTTTCGGTTCGGTCACCACCGGGGCGAGCAAATGCGGAATATCGTCATAGACGCTGAGCTCCAGCATCTTGGGGTCGATCATGATCATCTTCACCTGGTCGGGGCCAAGGCGATAGAGCAACGACAGGATCATCGCATTGAGCCCGACCGACTTACCCGAGCCGGTGGTACCCGCGATCAGCAGGTGCGGCATCGGCGCGAGATCGGCGATCATCGGGTCGCCGCTGATATTCTTGCCGAGAATGATCGGCAGCGCCCCGGTCTGGTCCTGGAACAAGGCACTGCCGATGATTTCGTGCAGCACCACCGACTCGCGGTTCGCGTTGGGCAGTTCGATGCCGATCACGGTGCGGCCCGGAATCGGCGCGATGCGTGCCGACAGCGCCGACATGTTGCGCGCGATGTCATCGGCGAGGTTCGACACGCGGCTCGCCTTCGTCCCCGGCGCGGGTTCGAGTTCGTACATGGTGACGACGGGGCCGGGGCGGACCGCGGTGACAACGCCCTTGACCTGAAAATCCTCTAGCACCGATTCGAGCAGGCGCGCGTTGCGCTCCAGCCCGGCCTTGTCGATCTGGCCGGTCGGTCCCGGCGGCGGCGGCGCGAGCAGGTCGATCGACGGCAGCTGATAATTGGTGAACAGCTCGGTCTGCGGCTTGGGCCGGGGCTTCGACGGCACGGTGCGCTGCGCGGGGTCCGCGATCTCTGGCGGCGCGCGGTCGCTGGGTTCGGCGATCGCGCGCGGGCGCACGACGCGCTCCATCAGGTTCGGCGCCCTGCCACTCTCGTCGGCGGCGCGCGCCGGCTCGGCGATGCGGCGGCGCTCGGCGGCGGGCAAGCGGAAGCGCGACGCCCATCCCTTTTCCAGCCGCAGCGCGCGCCACGCGAGCCACAGGCCGATGGTGACGAGTAGCAGGATGGTGGCAATGCGAATCAGCGCCGCCGCGGGTTCGCCCGCCGTCGCAAACAGCGGCGTGATCGCGCCGCCGATCAGCAGCGCGATGATGCCACCCCAGCCTGCGGGCATCGGTGCGCTCGTCGCGGGCGCCCACAGCTCGACGCCCAGCCCGACGAGCAGAATGCCGATGAAGCTGTAGGCGAGCTGGCGCAGCCAATAGGGTTGCGGCGCGCCTAGCCACAGCCGCCACGCGAGCAAGCCGAGCAGCGGTAGCAGCAAGGCAATCCCGACGCCGCCGATTGACAGGCCGAGATCGGCGAACCACGCGCCCGCGCTGCCCATCCAGTTGGCGGCGGCGCCGTGCGCGGCGGTGTTGAGCGCGGCATCGGTGCTGTCATAGGTGACAAGCGCGAGGGTCAGGAACAGCGTGAACAGCGCGAGCGCCGCCGCGGCGCTGATCACCAGCGATCGCGCGATGCTCTGGCGGAAAACGGTGCGCCAATCGGCCTTTGCCGGTGCGCCCTTGCGGCTGGCCATGCTGTTTGCGGTTCCTATCAGTTAACCACGGCGATATGCACATGCGCCGGACTCGCCGTCAAGCGCGGGGCAGCGCGCGTCCACAGCCTTTCCAAGCGCGCCGCGGCGCGCTAGGGCAGGTTCATGAGTGAAACCCTGCGCAGCGATGTCCTGATCTCGGGGGGCGGCCTCGTCGGCCAGGCGCTCGCCCTGGCCCTGTCGCACCATGGTCTGTCGGTCCAGATCGTCGATCCCGCCGACCCGGTCACGACGATCGCGCCGGGCTTCGATGGCCGCGCGTCGGCGATCGCCAGCGCGACTTGGCAGATGTTCGAAGTACTGGGGATCGCCGAGCGGCTCAAGGGTCACGGCTGTCCGATCCGCGCCATTCAGGTCGCCGACGGCGCCCCCGACAGCGGCCGCGGCGGTAATCTCGATTTCGTCACCGCTGACGGCGACCCGCCGCTCGGTACGATGATCGAGAACCGCCAGCTCCGCCTCGCGCTTGCCGCGGGGCTTGCCGATGCGTCGCTGGTCCGGCTGCATATGCCCGCCGCGGTCGTGTCGCGCGATATCGATGGCCATGGCGTCACGCTGACCCTCGCTGACGGTACGAAGCTCGTCGCCCCGCTGCTGATCGTCGCGGAAGGCCGCCGTTCGCCGACGCGCGACGCCGCAGGCTTCAGCATTGCCAACTGGTCGTACCACCACCATGCCCTGATCGGCGCGGTGTCGCATGAACGGACGCACGACAATGTCGCGCACGAAATCTTCTACCCCTCCGGCCCCTTCGCGCTGCTGCCGCTGGTCGATGACACCGAGGGACGGCATCGCTCGGCGTTCGTGTGGACGGTCGCCGAAAATGACGGTCCCGGTTTCGCCAAGCTCGGTGACCGCGGCTTTGTCGCCGAATTGCAGAAGCGCGCGGGCGGGGTGCTTGGCGCGATGCAGCTCGTCGCACCGCGCATGAGCTATCCGCTCGGCTTCCACCACAGCGCGTCGATCGTCGCCGAGCGCATCGCGCTGGTCGGCGACGCCGCACATGGCATCCACCCGATCGCCGGGCAGGGACTCAACCTCGGCCTGCGCGACGTCGCGGCGCTGACCGAAGTGCTCGTCGAGGGCGCACGTCTCGGGCTCGACCTCGGCGATGCTGCCTTGCTCGCGCGCTATCAGCGTTGGCGCGGGCTCGACAATATGATGGTCAGCCTCGCCACCGACGGGCTGACCCGCCTGTTCGGCATCCCCGGCCGCACCGCCGCCGCGGTGCGCCGCACCGGCTTGGGAGCGGTGCAGCGCCTGCCGATGCTCAAGCGCTTCTTCATGGACGAGGCGCGCGGCGAGGCGGGCGATTTGCCAAGGTTGCTCGCGGGGGCGGAGGTCTAGACGCAACCTCTTAGCCCGTTTGTGTCGAACGAAGTCAAGACACCTCGCGGTCTTACGCATCGTCGAGGGGCATCTCGACTTTGCTCGATTCGAACGGGATTGTACGTATTTCTACCTACCTCCTCATCAGCCCGCGGCTCATCTATTTCCCTATCCCCGTCACCGCGGCACCAACGCCGCAGCACCATGGGGACGGACCATGTCGGCGAAAAGCGACGCGCTCAAAACGGCGATGACAGACTATATCCAGGCGCGAACCGCGCGCGGCGCGGCGCCGGACGCGCGGGCGCGGGTGGTCGCCGACCGGGCGTTCGCGCGGCTGGCGGCGCTGGTGGCGCCGCGCATCCGCTACTTCACGCGCAGCTATGGATTGGCCGACGTCACCGACGATGCGGCGCAGGTCTGCGCCATCGCGCTCCACCGCGCCGCCGAACGCTATGATCCCGCGCTGGCGCGCATCACGACCTATGTGAACTGGCAGCTGCGCGCCAAGCTGCAGGAGCTGCGCTTCCGCCTCCACGGCAACCAGCGTTCGGCGGGGCGGCGGGCTTGTCACTGCGACGCTGTCGCTCGATACGCTGCAAGCCGACGGGGCCGACGACTGGCTGATCGATCCCGTCACAAAAGCCGCGACCGAACAGGCAGCGGGCGACGACCTCGCGGGCCTCGTCGCCGACCGGCTGGTCGGCGAATGGGTAGCGCGCCGTCGCACCACACTGCTGCGAGCTTCGCGAGTTGACAATGATCGCATCGAGACGCACCTCGCCGCCGAAAAGGCGCTGGTCCGCGATCAGCTCAGGGGGAACGACGCCGCGGAACGGCTGCGCGAATGCGACCGCCATATCGTCCGCCGTACGGCGCCTCGCAAATTGAACTGAGCACCCGCCTATTGCAGCGTCGCGCGCCCGTCGTCGCTGTCATAGCGGCCGAAAAATTGCATCAGCTGGACGACCAGCTCAGCGCGCGCGTCGATCGGGGTCGCTTCCAGCAGTGCCTGCTTCGCCGCGGCATCGAAGGGCGCGACCTGCGCGATGCCGTTGACCAGCGTCGCATCGTCGAGCTGGCCAACCGAATCCCAGTCGACGACATAGCCCTGCCGCGCCGCAAAGCGCTTGGCCTCGCGCTCCAGGCTGGCGCGTTCGACGCTCGAAAGCACCGCGTCGTCCTCGATCTCGGTTTCGATCTCGGCTTCGACCTGGCGAAACGGGGTGACGACATCGAGCTCGCGCCGGACGCGAAAGCGCGCGACGCCTTCAAGCACGAGGTTGAAGCGCCCGTCGTCGAGCGCCTCGACATCGACGATGCGTCCGACGCAGCCGACATCATAAAGCGCGGGCGGCTCGCGGCTTTCTTCGCCGGGCAACTGGCGCGGCTGGATCATTCCGATCTGACGGTCGCGCGCCAGCACTTCCTGCACCATCGCCGAATAGCGGGGCTCGAAAATATGCAGCGGAAGGTGCAGCCCGGGAAACAGCACCGCGCCGGGCAGCGGAAAAATCGCGATCCGCTGGATGGTCAGGGGCGCTTCGGCGTTCATCAGCCGAACAGGATCAGCGACAGACGACGGCGCTGCGCCGCGACCCACGGATCTTCCAGCCCGACGGCTTCGAACAGCGCCAGCAATTTGGCGCGCGCGCTATCCTCCTGCCATTCGCGGTCGGCGGCGACGATGTGGAGCAGATTGTCGGCGGCGGCGTCGCGCTGCCCCGCGCCGATCTGCGCGCTGGCCAAGTCAAAGCGCGCCTGATGGTCGTCGGGATTGGCGGCGACCGCGGCTTCGAACGCGGCCAGTTCACCCGCGTCGGGGGCGTCGGCGGCGAGCGCGAGCGCACTTTTTGCCTGCGCGATCGCGGGATCGTCGGCGAGTTCGGCGGGCACCATGTCGAGCGCACCGTGCGCGCTCGTCAGGTCGCCCGCGAGCACAAAGGCGCGGATCAATCCGCCATGCGCCGCGGCGTTGTCGGGCGCCATCTCGATGATCTGCCCAAAAATGCCGGCTGCGCGTGTCCCGTCGCCTTCGGCCAGCACGGTTTCGCCCATTTCGATCAGCGGCGCGATCTCGACCGCGCGCGCCTTCGCCTCGCTTTCAATCGGCAGCTGCGCGAGCAGCTGGTCGAGCGTTGTCTTCAACTGGCTTTCGGTTCGCGCGTTGGTCAGATTGGCGACCGGCTGCCCCTGAAAAATCGCATAGACGGTCGGGATCGACTGGACTTGGAACTGGCTGGCGATGAAGCGATTCGCATCGACATCGATCTTGGCGAGCAGTACGCCCTTTTCAGCGTAGTCGGCGGCGACCTTTTCCAGGATCGGGGTCAGCTGTTTGCACGGCCCGCACCATTCGGCCCAGAAATCGAGGATCACCAATTTGGTCATCGACGGCTCGACGACGTCGCGGCGGAAGGCTTCGACGGCTTCCTTCTCGGTGGGGTTCAGACCCAAAGTGGCCACGCGTCATGCTCCTGTTTAAAAATGCCAGGTCATCTATGTGGGAATTGCGGCGAATATGCCAACCCTTCGCCCGCGATAAGATGCGAAATGCATGAAGAGGGGTTGCCGACTCAAAAACCCGATGCTAAGCGCCCGCCTCACCCGCTGGAACCGACCGGTTTCAGCCGCCAGAGCGGGCGTAGCTCAGGGGTAGAGCACAACCTTGCCAAGGTTGGGGTCGAGGGTTCGAATCCCTTCGCCCGCTCCAGTTTTTCCAGTATTTTCAACGGTTTACGTAACGACTCGTTCGACGTCTAAAACGCTCGTTTTCTTTGGGCTACCACCGGGCTACCACGGATCAAGGTTGGTGCTCGCATCTCCTAAAGCCCACCAACGGTTGCGCAAGCATTTGTATCGGCGACGCATTCAAGGCAATGTAGCTATCCCTGGCTAGGGCCAGGACTCATTGATCAGAGCCAGAAGATGACGGTAGTGGCGAGGGCTACGGCGGAGAAGATGGCCTTCGGACACCGATCGTAGCGCGTGGCGACGCGCCGCCAGTCTTTGAGACGACCGAACATGATCTCGATGCGATTGCGGCGTTTTTAGCGCCGCTTGTCGTATTTTACGGCCCTGTTCCGTATTTGCCGGCCCAGGATGCAGGGCGTGATCCCCTTTTCCTGCAAGGCGTCACGGAACCAGTCGGCATCATAGCCTCGGTCGGCCAGCATCCATTGCGCTTTGGGCAGACTGCCATGCAAAGCGGCCGCGCCAGTGTAATCGCTGACTTGGCGAGCGGTCATGAAGAAACTGATGCGACGGCCATTCGCATCGGCGATCGGCGCAGGCGCGGAACCGCCTCCACAGCATGCAGCTTGGTGTCCATGCCGCCCTTCGTGCGCCCGATCAGGCGTCCCGGACCCCTTTTTTACCCGCAGGCTGGAAGCCGTGCGGTGAGCCTTGAGATAGGTCGCGTCGATCATGATCGTCTTGCGTTCGGGAGCCTGAGGTGTCGCCGTCCCTCCATTATGCGGATGAAGATGCCTTTGTCGCTCCACCGCTTCCAGCGCTTGTAGAGCGTCTTTTCCGGGCCGTATTCTCTCGGAGCATCGCGCCACCTCAGCCCATTGCGATTGACGAAGATGATGCCGCTCAAAACCCGCCCGTCGCCGACGCGCTCGCGGCCATGGCTCTTCGGAAAATAGGGCTGAAGACGCGCGATCTGACCGTCCGTCAGCCAATACAAATCACTCATCATTCAGGCCCTCGCAGTGAGCCTGAATCACAGCGGCCTGCTCAAATCAATGGGCCCTGCCCCTAGAATAAAATTCATCCGATGAATGATTGATACGTGATTCATTGATTTGAAGATTACGCAAAGCTCGAGCACAAACGCACACCTGCAAGCTAGATTAGCAATACAAGACAATTGGAAAGAAAATTCAGAATACAGGGGAAAGTATGAAAAGTAATCTTAGGAATTTTCGCTTTATCAGTCCGATTATTGCGTCTTCTATGGCAGGTTTTGGAGCCCCTGTTGTTGCTCAGGCAGTCGAGCCGCACTCGCCGACCTCAGATTCTGAAATTTCCTTGCCCATGGCAGACTCTGCTGACAGCGAGAATGCGAACAGCAACGAGATTGTTGTCACCGGGTCACTGCTCAGAAATCCCGCATCGGAGGGCCAGGCTCCGGTCCTGGTGCTCAATGCCGATGAAGCAAACCAGCGTCAGGCCAACACAGCGCAGGACCTGCTGCGTGATTTGCCGGGCGCGGTTGCCGGCATAGGCACTGCTGTCAACAATGTTGGCGTGACGGGAACATCGACCGTTAACCTCCGGGGCCTTGGGTCAAACCGCAATCTTGTTCTGCTCGACGGAAATCGTGTCGTCCCTTCTGATCTGACCAGCGTTACCGATCTGAATAACATTCCGCTGGCTCTGATTGAACGGACAGAGGTACTGACCGGAGGCGCATCGACCACATATGGGGCGGACGCTATTTCAGGCGTGGTGAATTTCATCACACGAAAGGACTTCGTTGGGGCGGAGATTGCGGCGAGCAGCCAGATCACGCAGAAGGGTGACGGAGCCTATCATCGGATCGACGTTACTTTGGGAGCCGATTTTGCCGATGACAGAGGTAATGCAGTTCTCTCGCTGGGCTATCAGAAATCTGATCCGATTTTTCAGAGCGATCGCGACTTTTCCCTGTTCAATGTCAACTCATTCACGGGTCGAGAGATCGGATCAAGTTCGGGCGTACCGTCGATTATTTCGATTGCAGGTACTCCTCTCAGCGGCCTGCAGGTGGATGCCGGGAGCGGTGCATTAGTCCCGGCCTATCGACCTTACAATTTTAATACGCTGAATCTGCTGCAGACACCCTTCGAACGATACAACGTCTACGGTGCGACACATTACGACGTCACCGATGATGTCACCTTCTACATGCGGGGGATGTATTCGCACAACGTCGTTACATCGGTTCAGGCACCCTCCGGGAGCTTTGGCAGCACCTTCGTCATTCCTTTGAGCAACCCCTATCTGCCGATCGCCGCGCGCGACCAGATATGCTCGGCACTGACCCTGAACCCGGCACAGTGCACAGCCGCGAGTTCAGCAAGCAGCGAGTCAGACCCGAACTACCGGACTATAAGGACCAACCTCTTCCGACGCGCCGTCGAAGTGGGACCTCGCATTTTCGACTTCACGACGGATCAATTCGATGCGCGCGCCGGCCTTCGCGGAGCAATTTCCGACAGCGTCTCGTTCGACGTGAGCGGTGCGTATGGCGAAAGCACGAACACTCAGAATGTCGAAGGCTATATACGGATCTCGCGTCTTGCCAATGCGCTGCTCGCGACAAATCCCGATAGCTGCCTGAGCGGGAATTCCGGCTGCGTGCCGGTCAACGTCTTCGGTGACGAGGGCAGCATCACGCCTGAGATGGCGCAATATCTGACTGCGGACAGCAGTTCATTCGTGAAAACATCGCTTGGTCAGATCCGCGGAGTCATCAACGGAGATTTCGGGACCAGCCTGCCCTGGGCATCTGATATGATCGACTTCGCTTTCGGCGCGGAGTATCGGAGCTACACCGCTTTGCAGGCCGGAGACGAACTATCAAGCAGTGGTGATCTCGGTGGTAATACCGGGGCTATCCTGCCAATCAGTGGCCGCTACGATGTGGTGGAGGGTTTCAGCGAAATCAGTATTCCTGTCATCCAAGACAGGCCAGGCATCGAAAATCTGCTGCTGAATGGCGGGATCCGCTACTCCAGCTACGAGATCTTTGCGCCGGATTCTCCAACCTTCAACACCACAACATGGAAAATAGGTGGCGAATATTCGCCAGTGAGGGGACTCAGGTTCAGGGGGGGCTACCAGAGGGCCGTCCGCGCGCCCAACTTTGGTGAACTCTTCAGTCCTTCACAGCGAACTCTCTCGTCACTCAATTCCGACAGATGTGCCGGTGCCGCTCCGACAACTGATGTCATTTTGCGCGCTGTGTGCCTGGCCCAGGGCGCCCCCGAAAGTGCCATTGGCTTCATTCCCGAACTGACCTCCGGTCTGGCCAATAACACCTCTGGCGGAAACCCGAACCTCAGCCCCGAAAATTCCGACAGTTATACCGTGGGGTTGGTCGTGGAGCCGTCAATCTGGCTCGACGGTTTTTCAGCGACAGTCGACTATTATCATATCAGAATCGTCGACGCGATATCCGCGCCCAGCGCCGCTGAAGTATACGGGCAGTGCTTCAATAACCTGACGGGCTCCAGTGCTGCCAGTCCCGAATGCACGCAAATAAGACGAAATCCGGTCGATGGGTCGCTTCTGGGCAGCGACGGCGTGCCTGGTGTACCGACTCCGCTGACGAATGCCGGAAAATATGAGACGGCGGGTATCGATGTCGGCGTCAATTATCGACGCAGCATCGGGGCGGTCGACCTCAATCTGAGTTTTAACGGTAACTGGACTTCGTATGCCCGGTATCAGGCAACCTCCGGTTCGGTGAACCGGGACTGTGCTGGCTATTACAGTGTGTCCTGCGGCTCGCTGCAGCCGAAAATCTCCTGGACCCAGAGAACGACGCTTGTCTACGATGACGTTTCTCTTTCCCTGCTCTGGCGGCACCTTGGATCAATGGAACAGGAGCCTCTGTCTGTCGCCACGGGTGGTTTGGCGTGTTGCGGATACGACAGGATTTCCGCCTACGATCTTTTCGATCTGACGGCGAGATTTGAACTGCGCGATCGCTTCACCTTCCTTGCGACCGTGCAAAACCTCTTCGATCGAGATCCTCCATTTGTCGGCGCCAATATCGGGCCCCGCAATCCCTCGTTCAACCAGGCGAACACCTTCCCCTCGACTTACGACGCGCTTGGTCGCCGTATCGCTGTAGGTGTCAATGTGACTTTCTGAGCAGACCTCGGTGAAGCAATCAGGTCGGGCAGCTGATGGATATGGCGGAACATATTTTCGGCCATGATATCGTGAAAGGTAAAATCGAATGACTCACAATCTTGCTGACAGACGCCGCGTTCTGACCGGGCTGGCAGGAGCTGTCGGAGCGGCGGCGGTGATATCTACAAATGGCCACGCGCAGGAGTCGAAGGGGACAGGAACCGAAGGACCGCTTCCACCGGAAGGTGAGATCACCAAATTCAGCACTGGCGGGTATTATGAAATCAATCACAATTACTCGCGAGCGGTAGTCCTCGACAACTGGATTTTCATGTCCAACACAGCCGGGATAGACCCTGCAACGGGCACATTTCCGCCGGATCCCGTTCAGCAAGCGAGGTTTGCAATCGATAAGATCGAGAAATCTCTTGCTGAGCTCGGCAGTGGTCTGGCGGATATCGTCCGTTATGTCGCCCACATCCCCAACAGAGATGACCTTTTTCCGGTGATGAACTTTGTTACGAGTCGCTTTGAGGGAATTGATCCTGCCGTGACCCTGTTATGTACGCCGCTTGGATCAGACGATTATAAAGTTGAGCTCGAGGTCACAGCCTATCGAACAGCAGGCAAGCGAACAGAGAAGCGCCTTCTGAAGAAGCTTTAATTTGCCTGACTCCGGCGCATGCTGCCGCCGGAAAAAGCGTGCCCGACTGACAGCCCTATAGTCTGAAGTCTGAGATCATACTGGTTGGACCAGAACCAAGGCAAAGCCCTATACGACGCGGTTTCCTCCAGATGTTTGCAGCTGCCGCCGCAGCCATATCGACAGTGTTCTGAACGCTTTCGAGGCGCAAGATCATGCCGCCAGCGAAGCGATTGTGATGTTCGGCACAATCTCCGTTCGCATAGACGTCCGGCAGCGAAGTACGGCAGTGATCGTCAGCTCTGATTCCGTTTTCGCCTGCTGCGCCTGCCTCGCACAGCGGACCGATGGCGGGAACGATACCAATGCCTTCGATGACCAGATCGCATTGCACGCGAGCGCCGCTCAACAGCCGTAAGGCGCAAAGGCCGTTCGCTACCTTGTCAGCGCCCCCAACCTGTACGCCGAAATGGAAAGCCACTCCGCGTGCCTCGTGCTCTTGCTGATAAAAGGCTGCGATCTCCTCGCCGGCCACGCGCGCCAGCGGACGATCCTGTACCTCGATCACCGAGACCCTGCATCCGCGTTCGCTCAGCACCGCAGCGGCCTCCAGACCGATGTATCCTGCGCCTATGATCGCGACCCCCGGAGTGTTTGCGCCGAGGTCGCTCCGCAAACGGTCGAAATCGGCCCGGCACCGGATGACATAGCTTTCTGACATGCCCGAAAGCGCTCCACCAACTCTGCGCGCGGCACCGCCGGCAGCCCAGATCATGGATTTCAATGCGATGGAATCTCCGTCCCGCGGGCGGGCCGTCTTGCCTGATGCATCAATCGCGACGACTTCTGCACCGAGCTGCAAGTCGATTTGCTTCTCGCCCCAAAAGCTTTCGGGGCGAAGGAGCATCTTGGGCAAACTGGTTTCGCCGGCGAGGTAGGACTTGGAGAGCGGAAGCCTCTCGTAAGGGAGCTCGTTTTCCGCGGAAAGTAGGACAATAGAGACCTGATAGCCCTTCCGGCGCAACTCGATCGCGGCATGGGCGCCTGCATGACCGGCCTCGACGATCAGAACGTCGGCACAACTCATCGCAGCCAATTCGCGCGCCATGAAACGTGATCCGCCATGACGGCTGAAATGAAATAGTAGGAGTGGTCGTAACCCTCCCGCATGCATATTTCCGGGCTCATTCCCGCCCTCGCACACGCGATCGCCAGCGCGCCTGTCCTGAACTGTTGTTCGAGGAACCGGTCGGCCGTGCCCTGATCGACGAGGAGACGTTCATGCCTCGCTCCGTCTTCGATCAGCGCCACCGCATCTTATTCTCGCCAGGCACCCGCATCCTTACCGAGATATCTTTCGAAAGCTTTCATGCCCCAGGGCACTTTCGTGCCACGACGGGACTGTACGCGCTGATTGACCTGAAGCGATCAGGTTTGCGGAGGCCGATCGTCAATGCGCCATGACCTCCCGTCGAATGCCCCATGATCGACTGCCTCGATATGTCTGCGGGAAAGTTGTGAGCCAGCACTGCGGGCAATTCCTGCTCGACATAACTCCTCATGCGATAATGCTGCGCCCAGGGCTCACGAGCCGCATCGACATAGAAACCGGCTCCTGTCCCGAAATTGTAGCGTTCAAGGTCCGGCACATCCTGGCCGCGCGGGCTCGTATCCGGCGCGACAAAGATCAGCCGATGATCGGCGCAGGCCCGTCGAAATTCACCCTTTTTCCGTCACGTTCGCATGTGAGCAGGTCAGGCCCGACAGATACCAGAGCACCGGCATTGTCTCGCCCGCTTCGAGCTCCGGAACTTAGGCAGAGAATGTCATCTCAGTACCTGTTTGCGTCGAGGCGTGGGTATAAACGCCCAGAACGCCGCCATACGCCGTGGCTTCGCTATCGGCATGGAGCTCGGGAGCTTTGCGCGACATTGTGGGTCAGTCTTCCTGCGCGATACGCACCTGCAGCCCATCGAGGACGTCTGTGATTACGATCTGGCAGGACAAACGCGACTGCCGGTTCCGGTGCCCGGAGCCGTCGAGCACATCGTCCTCATCTTCGCTCAGGACTGGAAGCCTCGGAACCCATTCCTCTGCGACATGAACATGGCAGGTCGCACAGGCGCAGCATCCGCCGCACAGGGCGAGGATCTCATCGAAGCCCGCATCGCGCAATCCTTCCATCAAGCTGACCCCCGCCGGGATCGCCACATCCTGCGTTTGGCCGGAACGCTGTGTTACCGTGATCGTCGGCATCAGAACACCACGACGCTACGGATCGACTTGCCTTCGTGCATCAGGTCGAAGGCGGTGTTGATCTCCTCCAGCCCCATGACGTGGGTGATCATCGGGTCGATCTGGATCTTGCCGGTCATGTACATGTCGACGATCCGGGGCACATCGGTGCGGCCCTTGGCCCCGCCGAACGCGGTGCCGCGCCAGTTGCGGCCCGTCACCAGTTGGAACGGGCGGGTGGCGATTTCCTTGCCCGCTTCGGCCACGCCGATGATGATGCTGGTGCCCCAGCCGCGGTGGCAGGCTTCCAAGGCGGTGCGCATCACTTCGGTGTTACCGGTGGCATCGAAGGTGTAATCCGCGCCGCCATCGGTCATTTCGACCACCTTGGCGACGGTCTCCTCGCGGCTCAGCCCCTTGGAGTTGAGGAAGTGGGTCATGCCGAAACGGCGGCCCCACTCTTCGCGATCGGGGTTGATATCTACCCCGATGATGAGGTTCGCGCTCGCCAGCCGCGCGCCCTGAATGACGTTCAAACCGATCCCGCCAAGGCCGAAGACCACGACGTTGTCTCCGACCTGCACCTTGGCGGTGTTGGTGACAGCGCCGACCCCGGTGGTGACGCCGCAACCGATGTAGCAGGCGCTCTGAAACGGTGCATCCTCACGGATTTTCGCGACCGCGATTTCGGGCAGCACGGTGAATTTGCTGAAGGTCGAACAGCCCATGTAGTGGTAGATCGACTGGCCCTTATAGCTGAAGCGCGTGGTGCCGTCGGGCATCAGCCCCTTGCCCTGTGTCGCGCGGATCGCGGTGCACAGGTTGGTCTTGCCGCTGAGGCACGACTTACACTGGCGGCATTCCGGGGTGTAAAGCGGGATCACGTGATCGCCCGGCTTGACGCTGGTGACACCCGGTCCGACTTCGCGCACGATGCCTGCGCCTTCGTGGCCCAGCACGCTGGGGAAGATGCCCTCGCTGTCCAATCCATCGAGCGTGTAGGCATCGGTGTGGCAGATGCCGGTCGCCATGATTTCAACCAGCACTTCACCGGTCTTGGGCCCTTCCAGATCGAGTTCGACGATTTCGAGCGGCTTTTTCGCTTTAAAGGCAACGGCGGCGCGGGTCTTCATGGCGTACTCCTTTTGCTTCCAGGTCGACCGGATGTCCGCAACCGCCTGCATGTCCGAGGAAAGGGCTTTCTGATCTGCTCAGCGCACGATCGTTTGCGTCTTTCCAGCTCGGGTTCGCAGATGCCGAAAGCGCATGCCCAAGCCAAATTGACCTGTACGATGCTCAAAATTCAGCAATCGAATAAATCCGGGATAAAAATTCATGAGACCCGGGCGTTAATTCATGCCCCCGTTCACGAAGATTGTCTGCCCGCTGACCCATCGCGTCCCGCTCGCGAGGAAAGCGATCACCTCTGCAATCTCGTCCGGCTTGCCCAGCCGGCCGAAGGGATTGAGCCCGGCAATCTTCCGCACGAGATCCTCGTCCTTACCGCGCAGGAAGAGATCGGTTTCCGTGGGACCGGGTGCGACGGTGTTGACGGTAATGTCGCGCCCGTTCAATTCCCGCGCCAGAATGAGCGTCAACGCTTCGACGGCGCCCTTAGTCATGGCATAGGGCCCGTATCCGGGAATGGCCTGCCTTTCCGCAGCGGTCGAGATGTTGATGATCGCGCCGCCGGGGCGCGTGCGCCTCGCGGCTTGCTGCGAGACGAGAAAGGCCCCCCGGATGTTCACCGCAACGAGGCGATCGAAGGTTTCGGGGTCGAACTCCACGAGCGGGCCAACCATCATGTCGCCCGCGCAATTTACTGTCACGTCCAGCCTGCCAAATGCCTCTTCCGCCGTGTCGAACAGGTTGCTGACATCGTCACTGGAGGCGACGTCACAGCGCACGGAAATGGCCGATCCGCCGGCCTGCCTGACGGCATCAGCCACCTCCTGCGCGGCAGCCTCGTTCGAATGAAAGGCGACAGCGATATCATAGCCTTCTGCGGCCAGCCGTTCGGCTACCGCACGCCCGATTCCGCGGGAGCCCCCCGTGACAACCGCCGTTCTTTTCGATTCTGATGCCATGGGCACCTCCCCGCTCCGTGATCAGGCCTCAACGTCATTCAGAATGCATCTGGACATCAGCGGCTGTCGCCGCCGGCACCGGTCTTCCCTCCTGCGTCAATCACGCGAAAGGTGAACGCCCAGCGCGGCGATGCCCGCCTGATAGGCACGCGACAGAAACTGACCGGCTTCCCCGGGATTACCTCCGGTTGCGGTGAGGCTGCTCGACCAGATAACAACGCTCCTGCCGCCTGAAAGCGGCAGCACCTGCATTTTCCCGAGATACCCTTCGAAGGGAAGTTCCTCCGGGGGAAGCAGCTCATATTCAAAAAAGCGTTCGCGATCCGACAAGGCCAGCAGCCGTTCTCGTGCAACGGCTCCGGTATCGAAGGTCATGCGTCGGATTGCCCCCACCTCACTGACGCCCGCACCACCCTCCATCACGCAAGAGACGATCTCACCGGCCCATCGAGCGGCGGAGGTGAAGTCCCGGAGTACTTGCCAGGCCGTATCGGCGTCAGCGGCGATCACGCCGCTCTCCTGAAGTCTGATAACAGTCAATTCGAACTCCTTCATCCGGGCGGCACGGCTGTCCTGGCTTTCAGTTTCCGCCGAAGCTGAAAAAGCGGCGCGCGGGATCGTATTTCGCGCGCAGGGTTTCGAGGCGCGCCAGATTGGACTCAGACATTACTCTGGCAGGGCGACGGCGCAGGTTTTCGTCGGCGAGCTGCGATCCCGCGCTGTGAAGCATGAGAGCTTCTGCGGCTTTCGTCGCCCAGTCACGATCCGAAGGCTGCCATTTTTTCCCGCGAAGGCCGCCATAAAGCGCGAGATAGGTCCGCGCCTCTATCGAGAAGGCCATGGCATCGCGCGTTCCCGGCGCGGGATTCCAGTTCAGCCAGAGAATGTGACTTGGCGCACCCGGCTGGTTTGCCGCAGTTTCCTGAAGCACCGGAATGACCTGCTCGACCGGTCCGTCGAGCCAGACATTGTCCGCATGCCAGCGGGTTCCGGTTGGAAAAATGACCTTCTCAGCCACTTTCATGATGTTGCCGAGGGGCGCGCCAATCAGGGGTAGCGTAAGACTGGCGGCGGGCCGCAGGGGGCCTTTGTCGATGAACGCGACCAGCTCCTTCGCCTCGGCCCTGCTTTCGGCGAATACCGGTGTGACGACCTCGACCCCGTGGCTGAAAATACCGAAGGCCTTCCGGTTGACGACTATCTGGAATTCGACCTGCGATGA
Source organism: Sphingopyxis sp. (assembly GCF_019459305.1). Classification (GTDB taxonomy): domain Bacteria; phylum Pseudomonadota; class Alphaproteobacteria; order Sphingomonadales; family Sphingomonadaceae; genus Sphingopyxis. Next base: position 17,899 of record NZ_JAIBES010000132.1, read on the forward strand.
GATTTGCGGGCCGATTTCATGCGCCCATCGGATGACCTTTTCCAGATGCTTCAGCCGGAAGACCTGCATCTTGATGCCCGTAAAACCAGGCCTTTCGTGCAGTGCGAGATAAAACTTTGTGACGATGCCGAAAAAGCCAGTCCCGCTTCCCCGCAGCGCCCAGAAAACATCTTCGTTCTGTGAGCGGCTTGCATGAATCAGCGTTCCATCGGCCAGCACAACGTCGGCTCCGGTTACGTTGTCGCAGCCAAGGCCCACCATACGGCTGTTCCAGCCGAACCCGCCCTGAAGGAGGAATCCGCCCATGCCCACGGTGAAAGCATGCGCCACAGGGAAGAACAAACCATGCGGCGAGAGGGCAGCGTCAAGGTCACCCGAAATACAGCCGGGACCAACCACGGCGCTGCGCCCGGCCGGGTCGATCGCGATCTCGTCAAGTGCGGAGAGGTCGATAAGCAGACCACTGTCGCGAATGTGATTCTGCGACCATGCATGCCCCCCGGAACAGCATGCGACCCGCCAGTTCCGGTCGCGGGCCCAGAGTACAGCCTGCGAGACATCGTCTGCCGATCGCGCTTTGACCAGCGCGTGGGGCCGGATACCGGGATCCTCTTCGCCGAAACTGGTCGCGAGCACCGCTTCGTCAAAGCCAGGCTCGCCCCTCTGCCTGGCTATTGCGCGCACGTCCGGGTTCATGACGTCCTCGACAGCGAATAGTGAGGGTTGCCCCGCGAACAAGGCGGAGCTGCGTGCGGCGGCCAAACCCCGGCCATCAGCTCTCCGAATTGGGCGCGGGTGCCCGCACAGCGTAGTTTGAATGCGGCTCTTCGAGATTGATGACCACCGCCTTCGATAGCGTATAGTGATCGATCGTCTCAAGACAGCCTTCCCGTCCGAAACCGCTCTGCTTGTACCCGCCAAGAGGCATTCCAGGCTTGAAGTTGTAGTACCGGTTGACCCAGATCATGCCTGTTTCAAGACCGCGCGCTATCCGATGCGCCCGGGTGAGGTTGCTGGTCCAGATGCCGCCGGCGAGACCATACTCGGTATCATTGGCCTGCCGAAGCATTTCCGCCTCGTCGTTCCAGCGGATAACCGATGTGACGGGACCGAAAATCTCCTCCTGCGCCACGCGCATATCGTTCCTGACGCCCGAGAAGATCGTCGGCTCGATGAATAACCCGTCCTCGAGGCCGGTGACGCTGGCCGGCTTGCCGCCCATCGGTATGTCGACGCCCTCATCACGCGCGAGGTCGAAATAGCCATTGACCTTGTCGTACTGGATCTTCGACGCCATGGCCCCGAGCTGGGTCGCCGGGTCGAGCGGATCTCCCTGGACCACGGCCTGTAGCTGGCGTCGGAAGGATTCGAGGAACTGATCCTCGACCTTTTCATGGACGAAAACGCGGGTCCCTGCCGAGCATACCTCGCCCTTGTTGAAGATGTTGGTGACCACGGCGGATTGCGCGGCCGCGTCGATGTTCGCGTCTTCGCAAACGATATTGGCCGACTTTCCGCCGAGCTCCATGGTCTGCGGGATCACATTCTTCGCCGCATAACCGATGATCTTCTGGGCCGTCGGGCGCGAACCGGTGAAAGTCACCTTGCGGACCTTTGGATGGGTCACGAGCGGTTCGCCGATGACTGGCCCGTAGCCCGTGATCACGTTGATCACACCGGGCGGGACGATATCCGCGATATCCTCGATGAACTGCATTACCGAAAGGCACGCGATCTCAGCGGGCTTGAGCACCACCGTACACCCCGCGGCCAGCGCCGGAGCCAGCTTGAACGCAGCCATCAGCAGGGGGACGTTCCAGGGAATGATCTGCGCGGCCACGCCGATCGGCTCGCGATGTACGAGCATCGTCGCATCGGCGAAATCGGCTGTCGAACCGTGCGGGTAGAATGCTGCTCCGGCGAAGAATTCGAAATGCCCCATCGCCCCGACGATATCGTGGGTGAAGGCGTCGGTTATCGGTTTGCCATTGTTGAGCGATTCCAGCAACGCATAGTCGAAATGCCGTTCACGAATGCGCTGCGCCAGCGCACGAAGAATGTTCTGCCGCTGCGCAGGAGCCGAAAGGGCCCATTTCGGGAAGGCGGCGGCGGCGGCCTCGACAGCCCGGTTGACGTCTGTCGCATTGCCGTCCTGGATGTATCCGACGAGTTGCCGGGTCGCCGGATTTTCGAGAGCGATCGTCTTTCCGCTATCGCCCGCGATCCATTCCCCGCCGATGAACTGGCCAAATGTCTTGGGCTTCCCGAGTTCGCCTGCCTTCTGACGCGCAAGCTCAAGCGTTATTTCCATTACCAATGTCCTCTCACGCCGACGCTTCCGATCCGGCTCACCCGATCAATTGATTTTCAGCCTCATCTGCTGGGCCATGCCGCGCCAGCGAGCAAATTGATGTATCCGGCCTTGCGAATAAGTCTGCTGAATATTGCATCAGTCAACCAGTGCCAGCGATGAATATAGCATCCGCTCGTAATCGTCCCGCGAAGGGGGATAATGGGCGAAACCATTCAGGAAGTGGGCATGCGCCGCGCTAGCCAGCCCGGGTACATCCTCGCTCCGGTATCCGAGCGCCGCGAGACTGATGGGGAGCCCGACCTCCTTCATGAGCCCGGCAAAAGCGTCTCCCAGAGAATCATCCGGATTGATCCCGAATGCGGCGCACAGCAGACATTTGTCTCCGCGCCTTTTCTCCAGCACCTGGTCCACCGTCACGACCACGCCGATCCCGCTCAGTATCCCGTGCGGAAACCCCTGGTCACTACAAGTGAGCGCAAGGGCATGCGCAGGCCCCGTCCCCATGCTCATCGCGATGCCTCCGGCATAGCTCGCCAGCAGCATTTCCGATCGCGCGACAAGGTCTCCCGGGTCTTTCATGACCGTACGAAGCGCACTGACACCTCGTCGCAGACCATCGAGCGCGATCAGTTTAGCGAATGGTACATCGTCCTTCGAAAGAAAGCCCTCGACGCAATGCGACAAGGCATCGATCCCGGTCGCGGCGGTGATGCGAGGCGGAAGCGTGCTGGTGAGTTCGGGAGCGAGCACCGTAAGCTTCGGCATGACCTGGTAAGACGCGATGCCAACGCCGGCGCTCTTGCTGTCCGGATGGATGCCTGCGTAGATATCCGCATCGCTGCCCGTACCTGCGGTGGTCGGGATCGCTATGATCGGCACGGCGCACCCGATCTCGCGCTCGGGATGGAGAGCAAAGGACGCAATGTTCTCGCCGGTGGCCACGACGACAGCGATGCACTTCGCCGTGTCGAGAACGGACCCGCCCCCGAAACCAAGAACACAGTCGCACGCGCTCGCTTGATAGGCCACCGCTCCCGCGTCGACATCGCCGAAGACGTTGTTTTCAGTCACGCCGTCGAAAATGGCATGATCGACACCGTCAAGCGCCGCCGCGAGTCTTTCCAGCAGTCCCGCGGCAACGATGCCGCGGTCAGTAACGACAAGGGGGCGCGCCAGACCCAGAAGCCGTAACTCCTTCCGCAAGACTGCAAGTGCTCCTTCACCGAATACGGTGCGTGGCAACTGGAGAACGGCCTGGTTCACTGTCGAATCCGTGGAGTTGCTTTCACGCCCATTGCGGCTGGATCACAAGCTTCGAAAGCCCGCGCAGCGTGTTGTGAAGCTCCCTGTGCTCTTCCACGATCACGAAGCTGTCCATCCTGTCGAGAAGGATGCGCAGAACCGTTTCGATTTCGAGCTTGCCGAGGTGGCGGCCCGCACACATGTGGGTTCCGTAGCCAAAGGCATTGTGATCACGCGCGTCGCGCATGACGTCGAACCTGTCCGGTTCCGGATAATGGCGTTCGTCGCGATTGGCCGCCGCATACTGCATGATCGCACGATCGCCGGCGTAGAGCCTGACGCCTTCCAGGTCATGATCCTTTGTCAGGACCCGCGTGAAGGCCCGGATCGGCGACTCCATCCGCAGAGCCTCATCAATCGCAAAGGGGACACGATCCCGATTCTCTTTCAGCAGGGCCCACTGGTCGGGATTGTTGCCAAGAAGGTACAGGGTGCTGCTGAGCCCGTGGATTGTCGTATCGAGCGCGGGCGCGGTGTAGTCCATCAGCATATTCTGCGCTTCCTGATGGGAGAGCTTTCCCTCGTCGGCAGCAACAAAGAGGGCAGCCGCCCAGCCGTCCGGATCCATTTCCTCGCGCTTGAGGCCGGCGAGATAGACGAAGGCTTCCTGGCCGATTTCGAGACCCGTCACCGTGCGCGGATATCCGTCAGGGCCCATTGCATCGAATAGCCCGGCGGCCCAGATCAGCATGTTGTTCTTCCCGTCCTCGCTCAACCCGAGCAGCTCGGTGACGACGGTGAGCGGCAGGAAGTGAGCCAGTTGCGAGACGGCATCGAAGCTGTCCTCCTGCATAAGGCTTTCGACATGGCCCGATGCCAGTCCATGCAGCCGCACCCTCAGGCCCTTCATCGCCCCGGGACTGAGTGGCCTTGCGAAGGTTCGCCGCAGCCTCATGTGTTCGGGGTCGTCGGCAAGCAGCATGATGCCGTCCGACGCCTGGTTCAGAATCCCGTTCATCGCGATGCCTTCGCGGGATGTGAAAGTCTGTGCGTCGAGAAGCGCCTTGCGAATGCTGCTGTAGCGCGGGACTACCCATGCATTGTGCCGGGACAGCCAGACAGCCGGGCCCAGATCCCTGAGCTTCCTGTAGTGCGGATAGGGATCACGCAGGACCTCGTCGGACCACAGATCCAGATCCGAGGCCGGCTGGCGTGTCCGGGTCGCTGTCGTTGCTTCAGGCATCTTCTCTCTCCGTTTGTCGCCCGGCCCTGCCGATGCTCTTGCGCATGACGACGAGCGCTTCCTCGCTGCTTACCCGGTCGCCCTGCCATGCGATATGTTCATCCGGCCGCGCAAGCACGAGCGCTTCGGGAAAGAACGCCGCGGCCTCGTGCGGAATTGTCAGGATTTCGAGCGGAACCGACAAAGCGCTCGCGGCGAGCCTAAAGGCGGTGACGCCGTCACTCGCCTGCTCCCTCGTCAGGAGCGTCAATCCGGGCCCGAAGCGATCGTAAACCGAAACCCCCGGCGCCAGCCAGAAATGCGGGACAAGCTTGCCCGGCACCGCAACGGGGTCGTATTCCTCGGCCACCGGCGCGCCGAGGTCATCACCTCCCGAAACGATCGGCGACCCTCCGTAATGGTATCCCAGCACAAGGCCGATCGTGTGGAATTCGCGGCGCTTCTGCTCTACGGCTTCCCTGCCAAGCGCTTCGCGGGCCGTCTGCCCTTCGCTGCCTGGATCTTCGAGATCCTTACGCAGCAGATCGGCACTCAGCACAGCATAATTGGCGACTGCTTCGTCGACCGTCCACCGGTGAACCTGCCCCCGTTCGTATTCGTAGCTGTCGAGGAGGCCTTCCCCGCCCCATCCCGCCAGAACGGCGCCCAGCTTCCACGCCAGATCGGCCGCATCGCCAAGTCCCATGTTCATTCCGTAGCCGCCAAAAGGCGGACGCAACTGACACGCGTCACCGGCGATGAAGGCGCGGCGGTCGCGATAGGTGTCGGCAATGAGCTCATGCGCATACCAGGGGTCGAGCGCCATGACCTCAAAGTCGACCTTCCTGCCTATGATGCCCTGCAGGTATCGGTCGATCTGCTCTTCGGTCATGCCGCTGTCGCCGCGCGGCAGCCTTTTAGCGATGTACCAGAGCTCGCCGATGGGTCCCATGATGCCCGGACTGTCCTCGTTGATCAGCCAGTGCATGATGCCGCGATTGGCTGGTGGATTCTTGTTGAGTTCGGGAATGCGCAACACCATGTTGTAATTGCAGGCGTAGGCATATCTGCCTTCGAGTTTTCCGCCGATGATCTCTCGAACCTTACTTGATCCGCCGTCGGCGCCGACGATGAATTTCGCACGCAAAGTAAATTCTTCTTCGTCGCCTTTCTGAAACGAAGCGGTCACGCCGTCATCATTCTGCGAGAAGCCGAGAAGCTGCGTCCCGTATTCCTGCTGCACGCAGGCGAGCTCGTCGAGGCGGGTCTTGATCACCTCCTCGACCTTGTATTGCGGAATCCATTCGCTCGGCTCGCAAAAGCGCAGGTCACCGGCGTGGCTGTTTCCGCGAAAGTAGATGTTGGGCAGCGTCGCGATATGGTGACCATAAAGACGCGTCTGGAAAACAATGTCCGTTGGCAGGTCGTCGGGCGTAGGACTGGCCTCGCGGACCTTCTGCGCGAGCCCCCAGCGCCGCAGATGTGTGAGCGAACGCATGTTGAGTGTCTTCGCGCGCGGTTGCGGCCCGCGCGAACCATCGCGTTCGACCATGATCACCCGGTGCCCACAAAGTCCGAGTGACAGCGAAAGCGCCAGCCCCACCGGGCCCGCCCCGATGACGAGCACATCGGTATCGAAACTCTGCGTGTCAGACACGGTCACCCCCGGCAATGCTTCGTCCAAAATCCATTCTCAGCATCATGCGAGCTCATAATTCGTGCCGAAATCTTCGGGAGGTCTCGGGCCCCATTGATAAAAGGAGTCTTCCGGGGGGCTGTCCAAAGCCTCCCAGCCAGCCCCCGCAGCGATGAAGTCCATGTCCGCAGAAAATTCCGCGTAGCTGCCCCAGGGATCGCGCGCGTAGTAGAAGTAGTTTGACCCCAGGACATGACGGCCAACACCCCAACCACTCGGATAGCCGGCCTCTTCCATCTGCATGGCGCCTTGGCCTACCTCGGCGATCGAGCGCACCTCCCAGCTGCTGTGATGCAGGCCCGGCCCCCCGGACCTCGCCAGCGCGACCATGTGATGTTCGCTCCCGTGCGGTCCGTGCATGAACGCGACATCGTCGCCTGACTTGTCGGAAAGTCTCAGGCCGAGATATTCCTGATAGAAAGAAATCGCCTCCGGCACGCTTTTCGAAAAGAGCGCGAGATGCGCCAGGCGACGCGGGCGGATCACTCCCATCGCGCTGCGCGGCCCCGTGCCCCTGGCATGGGAATAAAGAGGAGGGAGACCGCACTCGACCTTCTCATCAGGGGACGTTTTCCCGCTGACCGCGACCTCGACACAGAGACCGTCCGGTGCCTTGATCCACATACTGGTACCCAGCGCACGGATGGGCCGATCCGCCGCGACCGGCCCGAGACGCTCTTTGAACGCCTTTTCATCTTCAGGGAAAATCCCGAAACGAACCGACTTGAGCTTCTTGCGCTGCTCCCGGATGATGTCGGCCCAGACATGCTCGGAGCCGAAACACCGCAGGTAGAGCCGCGCCGCGCCCCGCTCCACATCCAGTCCGAAAGCGCGAAAGAATTTCTCCGCTGCATCGAGATCGGGAACTGCCAGTGTAAAGTGGTCAAGCGAATGGACGCCCAGGGGTCGCTGCTTTCCGTTCGTCATACTCTGCCTGCTCAGCCTCTCTCGCACCCGGCACTGCGGTTCGGGGCCTGCCGCTGTGTCCACAGTCAGGGTCGCCCCGGCCCCATGCAGACCGTTCTTTCGGCTGCGGGTATTGAAGGCGTCAGGACCTCTGGCAAATTGATGATCTGGGGGAGATTTATTTTCCACTGTGATGATGGGCCGTTATCCGGGATTCTTCCTCATTATTGGCAAAGAAAATACCGTCGGAAGAATGTATCAATTTGCAATATGGCGGTCCGTGTCAAATCTGCAGCCCGGCGAAAACTATAGAAGCGGAGACAGATGGTGCGGTTCGTACGGTTCGAATACCAGAATGAAACACAGGTCGGCGTTCTGACCGGTGAGACGATCACCTCGCTGGCGCCGCTGGCTTCCGAATTCCCGACCATGCTGTCTATCGTGCAGGGCGGAGACGAGGCCCTCGCCGCCGTGCGGGCGCATGTGGACCGGACCAGGCCGGATATTCCGCTTGCAAACGTCCGGCTTCTTGCGCCGATCGAGCAACCCGGCAAGTTTCTGGCCATAGGCATGAACTACCGAAAGCATGTCGAGGAATCGGCCCGCGTCGGGGTGAAGGCTCCGGCCAACCAGATGTGGTTCAACAAGCAGACAACCTGCATTTCCGGACCCTGTGACGACATCGATCCGGGGGTTACCGAAAAACTCGACTACGAAGCCGAGTTGGGTGCGGTCATGGGCAGGACGGCAAAGCATGTCTCGAGAGGCGATGCCCGAAGCTGCGTATTTGGCTATTTCGTCGCAAATGACGTTTCCGCACGCGACTGGCAATTTCACACGCCAACATTCACCATGGGCAAGTCGTTCGACACCCATGGCCCAATAGGTCCATGCATCGTGACTGCGGACGAGCTGGGCGATCCGCACGCTCTGGGAATCCGCTGCTTCGTGAACGGCGAACTGCGACAGGAAAGCAACACGAGCCAGATGCTCAACGACCTCTGGGATCAGATTGCCTACCTCACTACCGCGTTCACACTCCAGCCTGGTGACCTCATCGCAACAGGAACCCCGGAGGGCGTCGGGGCGGGCATGGATCCGCCGAAATTCCTGCAGGCCGGTGATGTGGTTCGATGCGAAATCGATGGCATCGGGGCGATTGAGAACACCGTTGCCGCCAGGTCCGAAGTGGCCTGAAAGAACTGCGAATGATCCTGGTTACTGCTCCCACCGGAGACATTGGCCAGCTTGTCGTGCGAGCGTTTCTGGCCGCGGCCGGGGAGTTGCGACTTATCGCGGTGTGACACGCAGACCTGGCGCATTGCCCGACTACCTTCAGGCAGTGGTGCGAGGCAGGCCGGCGTGTACGCTCCGTCTGCGAGGCTCATCATCGTTCGGGCAAGCACAAGCATGAACAGGCCCGTCGCAAGACCGCTGGCACCGATCAGGACCGAAAACGCAACCATGGAAGCCACGAGCACGCGGCGGCGGCCGATGCGGTCCGCAAGATGGCCCCGTGAAAAGAGCGGCCACGCCCCAGGCGATCGACAGGGCGCCCCGCAATGATTCCGAGATCGCTGAAGTTCAGTCCGAGATCCCTCGCGATGGCCGGGAACACGGGTGAGATCATGAAGCGATCCACGCCCACGAGTCCGAAACCGAGAGCTAGCAGCGTGACCGTGCGCCAATCGGTGGATTTGCTGATTTCCTGTTTTCCCGGCGCGGCTTCCGTCACTGTCCCTCGCTCTTTACAAAAAGTGCAGCGGGGAGCCATCGCGGGCTCCCCGCTGCCGGAGAGGCCAGCAGGGGTCAGAAGCGCTTCGTGACTGTCACGCCTGCCGTGAGAGGCTCACCAAACTGAGCGGTATTGGGGAAGCCGAGAAGGCCGTTCGATGTGGCCTTGTTGCTGTAGTAATCGTCGTCCAGTAGGTTACGGACATAAGCTGTGACCGTCAGATCGGTCGCGTCCGCTTCCCAGGTAAGGAAGAGATTGACCATCGTCCTGGAAGGCTGGCGAAGTTCCGCAACGTTGAATTCAGTGAAGAAGACCTCGTCGAACCAGGTCACGTTGGCTCGCGGCGTGAAGCTGCCAACATCGGTCACTATCTCGTAACCGATGTTGCCGCCGATCTGCCAGCGCGGCGCGTTGGCGAGCTGATTGCCGCGCAGATCTTGCAGGCCGAGTTCGGGCTGGCTCGGATTGACGCTCTCGAACTCCCTGTACTCACCATGGAGATAGGCACCGTTGAGATCGAGCGTCAGCGCATCGGTCGGCCGGATCGTGATCTCGGCTTCCGCACCGTAGAGCCTGGCTTCGGCAGCATTGCGAGTGATGAGATTATTGCCGATGACGATATTCTGCTGGAGATCCTCGTAGTCATAACGGAAGGCTGAGACGTTCGCGCGCACGAGATCGTCGAACATATCCGTCTTCACGCCGATTTCGTAGTTCGTGAGGCTTTCTGGTCGGAATGGAGCCTGCAGGCCTCCCAGGTTGAAGCCGCCTGACTTGAAGCCTTGCGAGAAGGTCGCATAGAAGAGCGTGTCGGGCGTGGCCTGGTAACTGAGGGTGATCTTGGGGTCAAAAGAGCTCCACGTTTCTTCCTGCTCGCGAAACCCGGCTCCGAGTGGACCACCGCCGAACAGTCCGTTTGCCGGATCGAGGTCCGGTCTGAGGCTGTCGCCTTGTTCGAACAGTGACAGGACATCGAGCTGACGGCCTTCGAAGATGTTCTTCTTCTCCGTGCTGTAGCGCGCGCCAAGCGAAAGTTCGAGCTTGTCGGTGAGATGGATGTCGGCCTGAGCGAAGGCGGCAAAAGCATCAGTTCCGACATCACCGAAAGTGGCGAAGAAGTCGATCAGATCGACAGGATCGCGTCCTGCCACCAGCGCAGCGAACGGACTTCCGGGCTGCTGCAGCACAATTGCCTTGTGGGGAACCTCGTTGAGCGCGGAATTGCTTTCATGGAAATAATACCCGCCGACTATGATGTCCGCGAACTCGCCGAACGAATGCGCGATGCGAACCTCCTGGGTGAACAGCTCCGATTTTTCCGAGATGTACTGGCGGGTAAGTTCCTGGACGAACCCGTCGACATTGGATTCTAGGCGGGCATCGAGCGAGCGATAGGCGGAGATTAGATTGAGCGTCGTATTGCCTCCCAGTTCGAACTCGGCATCGAGAGCGATGCCATAGGTTTCGATCTCCTGCCGAGGTCCGAAGCTGGCGCTGTCCTGCACGTCGCGCGGGACGCTGTCCGGACCGCCGAGAATGAAACCGAGGGGCGTGATATTGAAATTACCAGGGCCGCCGTAGCGATAGCCACCGGACCGGTCGTTGACCCGGGAGTAGTCGCCGGTCAGCCTGATCTCAACCGCTGAAGACGGCTCGAATATGAGACGGAGGCGCGAGCTGATGCTCCGCTCGTCTCCGACATCGGCTCCCGACGTCAGATTCTCGCCGAAGCCTTCGCGGTTGACCGCCCTCACGGCGAGACGCGCGCCGAGGGTATCGGACAGGCGAACCCCGACTGCGCCTTCGGCCGCGAGCAGACCGTAGGTCCCCACGGTCGTCGACCCGTACCCGTTGAAGGTCAGGCCCGGATCCCGGGTGAGGATGTTGATCGTCCCCGCGATCGCGTTGCGACCATAGAGCGTTCCCTGCGGACCGCGCAGCACCTCCACCCGATCGACATCGTAGAATCCGAGGAGGCCGGCTTGCGTCCGGCTCTGGTATACGTTGTCGGAATAAAGAGCGACTCTCGTCTCTCCGCCAGGCGATATACTGTTGTATCCGATGCCCCGGATAAAGATGCGCGCATCGCCGGCATTGCGCTGAAAAGACAGGTTGGGGATTACATCATTGAGGCCTTCTATGTTGGTGATACCCGAAGACTGAAGATTTTCACCGCCGAGCGCGGTGATCGCGATGGGAGTGCGCTGAGCCGTCGATTCCCGACGTTCGGCAGTCACGACGATCGTATCGAACCGGTCCTGTCCGGGGGCATCGGCGGTGACTGCTTCACTGCCTTGCCCGGCCTGTTCGGCTTCGCCCGCATTCTGCCCATACGCTGCGCACGGAAGAACCGCGATGGAGATCAGGGATGCACTGCTGAAGATTCTGCGCAGTGCGGTTGTGGAAATGCCTTTCACTATGTCCTCCCCATGTGTCGCTGCCTTTTGCAGAGCAGCTCTTGCCGGGTTTCCGGCTCTTATCGGGAGGTCATATTCCGGCAGATTCCACCTTGTTCAAATTGATATATCGCGGCAACAACATCTTTGACAGTGATAATGGTCCCGAAAAAGCGGGGTCGCAACGATCCGTAGTTGCGGCAAGCGCCTCGTTTTCAGGGTCGCAGAATGGAGCGAAACCCGGGCAATGGTAAATTTGCGCACGTTCGATCTGAACCTCTTGCGGGTGTTCGAGGCGGTGAACATCCACCGGAGCGTGACACGAGCGGCGGACAACCTTGGCATGTCCCAGCCCGCGGTGAGCAACGCCCTTAACCGACTCAGACAGCAGCTGGATGATCCGCTTTTCGTCCGTACGCCGTCGGGAATGGACCCCACACCCAAGGCGCGCGAACTGGCCAAGGCCGTCAACAGCGGCCTCACCTCCATTCGCTCTGGTCTCCTGGCAGGCACCCAATTCGATCCCGCAGTATCGCGCCGCCACTTCACTCTGCTGATGACCGATGTGGGAGAGATCTCGTTTCTTCCGCCGCTTCTGGAAGCCATCGGAAGAGAAGCCCCGAACATCGATATCCACGTTCTGGAATCCGGTCTCGAAACATACGGAAGCCATCTGGAAAGTGGGATTGCGGACCTTGCTCTCGGCCGGATCAGTCTCAGCGAAGGATTCGAGGCGCGCCTGATTCACAACAGCCCTTTCGTGGTCCTGCTGGGGAAACACAATCCGGTCCTGAATGGCAGCGAGCCAACAATGATTTCCTACTCGCAATACATGTCCTGCCGGCATATTCTCGTCCAGCCAAGAGGAGCTTCCGCCGATCCGATCCACGCCGCCCTGGGGAGAGACGCGAAGAGGCGGGAGATAGCCTTGACGATCCCGCACGCGACTGTGCTTCCGGGAATAATGCGCAATACAGACTTACTCGCGACCATCCCGAAGGTAGCCGCCGACAAACTGATCGCGGCAGATCACCATTCTCTGACATCCGTGCCGGTCCCGTTCGAGATACCCGAAAACGAAGTCTTTATCTGGTGGCATCGCAGAAACACCGCTGACGAAGGCCATGCCTGGCTGCGAGAGACCCTCGCCAGCGCCGGGGTCTGACCATCTAGAAGTCGGCCCGGCCTGAGCCTTTCAGGCCCAGCATTTCCCGCGTCTCTGCCGGTGTGGCCGGTTCGCGGCCCATCTCAAGGAGGATCCGCACAATTTTCTCGACCTGCTCGGCGTTCGAGCGAGCGAGTTTGCCGCGTTCGATGAAAAGGCTGTCTTCCAGACCTACCCGCACATGGCCGCCCATCAGTGCGGCCTGAGTCAGAAAAGGCATTTGGTAACGGCCAGCCGCAAGGACTGACCACTGGAAGTTATCGGGGCCGAACAAGCGATCAGCGGTCTGCTTCATGAACATCAGATTTTCCAGGTCGGGGCCGATTCCGCCCATGATCCCGAAGATCATCTGGATGAAGAAAGGAGGCTTAACCGCGCCGGTGTCGACGAAGTACTTCAGGTTGTAGAGGTGCCCGACATCGTAGCATTCATGCTCGAATTTGGTGCCCGCGTCGGACATCGTCGTGAGGATCGTGGAAATGTCTCGAAACGTGTTCCGAAAAATGTAGTCGTCAGATTCTTCCACATAGGCCTTTTCCCAGTCGTGTTTCCAGCTGGTGATCCTCCGGGCTGCGGGGAAGAAGGAGAAATTGATCGAGCCCATGTTGAGCGAACAGAGCTCCGGCCTGAATTCTATAGCAGCGGCCAGCCTCTCGCCGACAGTCATCCTGGTCGACCCGCCTGTGGTAATGTTCACCACGGCATCGGTGCCCTGCTTGATGGCGGGAAGAAATTGCCTGTAGATGCCCGGGTCACCGGTAGGCTGCCCCGTCCCGGGAACGCGTGCGTGCAAATGAAGGATCGCGGCCCCAGCTCTCGAGGCATCGATCGACTGCGAGGCGATCTCGTCCGGCGTGACCGGGAGAGCGTCGGACATGGTCGGCGTGTGAGCTGACCCTGTCACCGCGCAGGAAATAATAACTTTGTCTCGCATCCCGTCCTCCGTTTCGGAAGGGCACTGGCCGCTGGCGGGCCATGAAACCAATGGATAGTGAGGTCTTGAAAAATTCACCTCGGTTATAACTGGCCAGTATTCCGTGCCTACCCGGCAGCACCCTCTGAGCACGCACCCCTGAGCTCATCATCGTCAAGAACGGATGACAGGCAGGCGGCGGGCCTTGGTTGCACCGTTAGTGACGCCTGAAACGGATCGCGCGCTGAGACCGCCAGGTGACAAGCTGATGCCGATTCAGGCGGAAATGCCCGCAGAGGTAATACCGCGGCCCCGCCGCGCATGGCAGGCTGCCCGTTGGCCTCCCAATCAGGGCAAGAATGGCATTGGCTACGGCAGGTGAAATCGGTGCCAAACCCGGTTCCTCCATCCCTGTCGGACGGTTGGAGGTCGGGATAATATGGTTCTCAACTTGCGGCATTTCGTTCATCCTGACCACCCGGCAGCTGTCGAAATTGGTTTCCTGCGCAATTCTTTCGCGCAGCGCTACCGCCCCGAAGAGACCGGGGGGACAGGCCAACGCCGACGCTGCCTTCCAGCTGGGCGGCGACTTGATCAGGAGATACGGCAACGCCGCAATCGACCCTTTCCCCTTTGAGAAGAGGGCCCAGCGATGACCTGAATTGGTTTACACCGTCAGGCGACAGGCTCCGGTGCGTAATCCATTGCCTGCAAATCAGCTATCAGGCCCGGACCAGCCGGTTCCCAGCCAAGTCTAGCCCTTGTCCAGTCGTTCGACGCTGCACCGTTGCGGCCAATGAACATCGCCAGCCAGCCGAAATGGGCTTCGGCCTCTTCGGGAGGCAGCGAGACCAGCGGAACATCGAGGCCGGCGGATACCGCCTCAGCGATATTCCGGAAAGCAACGCCTGGCTCGCCAACTGCATGGTAGGTTTCGCCACCCGTTCCGTGCTCGAGCACCGCTGCAAATATCTGCGCGACATCGGTGACATGCGCCGCCGACCAGCGGTCATCGCCGTCACCGACAAAGCCGGCACGGCCCGAAGCGCGGGCGTGTTCGATGTAAAAAGTAATGAGGCCCTGCTTGACCGGATCGTGCACCTGAGGAAGCCGGACGACCCGTACATCCACGCCCGAGGCGAGAACCGACCTTGCGGCATTCTCGGTCGCGACGCGGGGAATGGGCGCGCTTGCGTTGAACGCTGCTTCAAGCGCCGGCTCGCCATCGCCGCTGTCACCAAGCACAGTGGCTGAGGTGACGATGAAAGGTCGGTCAGACCCCTGCAATGCAGCGCCAAGCGCGGTGATCACGCTGTGGTCCTTTTCGCAGTTCGCCGCATAGGTTGCAAAATTATGGTCGAAGGCCGTGTGGATGACCGCGTCGGCCTGCGCTGCACCTTCCTGCAGGCTTTCGAGATCCTCGATGGTCCCAAAGTGAGGGCGTGCACCGGCCGCCTCAAGCTGATGCTTGCCGCTTTCGGAGCGTGTCAGCGCCAGGACCTCATGTCCTGCGGCCAGAAGTTCCGGAATGATGCGCGAGCCGATGAAGCCGGTCGCACCTGTGAGAAATATCCGCATTAAGAGCCCTTCACGAATGTTGCGAAGCGCTCTTCGGCGTACAAAACATCTTATTAAAGTAGTGGTATTATCATATTAAAACAGCCAACAGGATTGCGATGTCTGAAAGTAGCAGCACACCCACTCCGCTCGGGGCTTTCCTTCGGGATCGCCGGGCACGGATGGACCCGGCGTCCTTCGGCTTTGGCGGACGGCGGCGTACGCCCGGTCTGCGCCGGGAAGAAGTGGCCCAGCGGGCAAACATCTCACCGACCTGGTATACCTGGCTTGAACAGGGGCGCGGAGGGGCGCCGTCCTCCGATGTGCTCGATCGTCTCGCAAACGGGCTGATGCTGACCGCACCCGAGCGCGAGCACCTCTTCCTGCTGGCGCTCGGGCGCCCGCCGGCGATGAAGTATTCGCGGCCCGATCATGTGACTCCGCGGCTACAACGGGTGCTCGACGCGCTGCCGACCAGCCCGGCGATCATTAAGACGGCCACCTGGGACGTCATCGCATGGAACACAGCGGCGACCCGGCTGCTCACCGATTACAGCAAGCTCCGGCGCGAAGAGCGAAATGTCCTGCGTCTGATCTTTACCAATTCCGTCACCCGAGCCGCGCAGGATGATTGGTGGAATATCGCGCGATATGTGGTTGGTGCCTTTCGTGCCGACGCAGCCCGCGCCGGGGCGGGCGCGGAAATCAACGCCATCGTCGATGAATTGTCGCGCATCAGTCCCGAATTCGAGAGCCTGTGGCGCGAGAATGATGTTGCGGCCCATGCCGATGGCATGAAGCGCCTGCGCCATCCGGAACACGGACTCATCGAACTCGAATTCTCGGTGTTTGCCGTGGAGGGGCGCCCTGACCTCGGGATGCTGGTCTATAATCCCGCAACACCTGATTCCGCACGCCGTGTAGCAGAACTCCTTTCTGCACAGAATGATGGCAGCGCGAACCCCTGAACTTGGTCAGGTCAGTACGCTTCAGACGGCCTCCATCCGTACGTGACACCGCTGAGACCTTCGAGTTGTGACCAGAGCTTTTGAGCAGACGCCTGGTCCGTCGCTGCTCCGGGAACCTCGAGCTGATCCGGTGCGCCGCCCAGCCCACCAAATCCGGCCGGGCCGATATAGCTTCCACCTCCCGCCTCGTTCCGACTTTCCCTACTCCTGCAGGTATGACGATGGCGGCGAGAGCCGTTGCGTGATCTTAGCGCTATAGCGAAATGGTGACGCTAATCTTCGCCGACCACTGCGCGTCGTGCGATTTTAAGCCAATGCTGGGACTTCCCGCTCTTTCTTCTGAAATGGGGCGGGCTGACCTAGCGCTTCTGCTATTGGAGCGGTCGCAGGGCCAGCTGCCATGCTGGCGGGATCATGCGAGACATGCGCATAAATAGCGGTAGACCGGGCATTCGAATGCCCAAGCAATGACCCGACCATTAGTAGCGCTTCACCCCCCGAAGCGGCCGCGCTCCCCAAGGTATGACGCAGAACGTGCGGCGTCACGCCAGTCAGGCCGGCTTTCTTGATGGCCGCCTGCACACGGTTTTTGTTCCCTGATAGAATCCATCGCGGCGCTCGGCCGGGAACATGTAGCCATCTGCTTCATCGGGCTTAATAGCCTCAAGAAGCGCGGTGGCAGCCGCTCCCAGCGGACGAACACTACGGCCGGTTTTGGAATTGTCGAACATCAGCAAGCCGCGTTTGCGATCAACTTCCGACCATTTCAGGCCCGCAATCTCGTTTCGACGGCAGCCCGACAGCGCCTACAAGCGCGCGATGTTCACGGCCTTGGCGTTAGCGCCCGCGGCTTCGACCGCGTGGAGCGCGCCGCCCAGTTGTTTCACTTCTTCGATTGAGAGGAAGCGCGTCCGGTTGTTGTCCGTTTTTCGGACGCTCGCGTCTTCGACCGGGTTGTGCGTGACGCGGGCTGAAAACCTGGGTGTCGTGCAGGTCGCCTTTCAACCCGACTGGAACCGCCACGGAAAAGCAGCGCCGTTTAAGCGGAACGACCGAATGCTCGACGCGCCGCCCGTCGGGGTGATCGTCTTTCCTGGAACCGGAATTCTGGACAATTTCGCCGACAAGGCGCGCAAGATGGGAATTCCGATCTGGGATTTTCGGAACAGATCAAGCTGAAGCCGCGCGGCGCGCCGTTTTGGGAATTAGCCCCGATTTGGCTCTATATCTCGAATATAGTAGGAATATATGAGCTTAGCCGCCATTTTCGGATTCTCCCACGATCGCCTGGACCAGCGGCGGTTACGCCGTCGGCGGCCGGCCTTGTAAGAGGGCGGGGCTTGCCGGCCCTTACGAGGGGCACGCGGATCGACTGGCTCGGAAACGGCGGTCGGCGCGCCAGGGTTCGTAATGCCGACAATCGACACCGCCCACGCCTTCGAGCTGGAATTCGCGCATATAAAAAACGGGACCAATCTGGCCAACCTGCTTCGTGACGCCTGCGCCTCCATGGGCTGCGCCTGGTTCGCGCTCAGCCACCATGTCGATTTTCTCGCCACGCCCGAGAAGGGCGTGCGGCTTCACAATTATCCGGACGAGTGGGCCTATTGGTTCGATCAAAACCGCCTCGGGCCGTCCGATCCCGTACACCGGGCGAGCCAGCGCAGCAGGGCGGGCTTTCTCTGGCACGACATGCGGCGCTACGACGCACCGCGCCCCGGTGACGAGATGATCCTCGCCGAAGCCCGGCGCCATGGCATCGGCGACGGGCTGACAGTGCCCGCCCATCTTCCCGGTGATGCCCATGGCTCGGTGTCATTTGCATGGCGGCCCGGCTCCGCGGCCGATCCGGACGCGCTCCAATTTGCGCGCATGATCGGCGGCGCCGCCTTCGAAGCGGCGGACCGGATCGCCCATCCCGAAAGGCTGCACATCGGTCCGCGCCTGACCCACCGCCAGCGGCAATGCCTCATTCGGGCCGCTCAGGGCAATCCAATTCGGCGGATCGGACTCCATCTCGACATCTCGCCGGACACCGTGCGCGAGCACCTGCGCAACGCCCGCCAGCGCTATGGCGCCAATGGCGGCACCGTGCTGACGGTGCGCGCGCTTTATGATGGCGACATCAGCTTCGCCGATCTCGTTCGCCGCTAAAAAACGCCTGCACCCCCCTATCATGCTATGGTGCAGCTGAAAAAAGCGGTTCAATTGGATCGCCTCTTTGAAAGGAGGCATCCATGTTACTTATCATCGACCATCAGAACGTCGCGCGCGAACATCGAGCCCTTCGCTCGATGTTCGAGGCGCGTAAGCGTGTTTTCATCGACCTTCTAAATTGGGACCTTCCCGCGCTTGCCGGCCGGTTCGAGCTCGACCATTTCGACGATGTCGATGCGACCTATCTCATCGTGACCGATGGCGATGGCGAGCATCTCGCCTCGGCGCGGCTGCTTCTCACCACGCAGCCCGGGCTTCTGGACAGTCTGTTCCCGCAGCTCGTTGACGGACCGGTCCCGCAGGGACCCAAGGTTCTCGAAATCACCCGCTTCTGCCTGTCGCCGGGGATCGGGGCGCGGCAGCGGAGGGTCGCGCGCGATTCGCTGCTGGTGGGACTTGTCGAATTCGCACTCGCTAACTCTATCCGCACCTATACCGGCGTCGCCGAGCTCGGCTGGTTCCGGCAGATCGAGGCTTTCGGCTGGGACTGCCGGGCGCTCGGCGCGCCCTGCCTTCACGGCGGCCAGGCGCTCACGGCGCTTCGCATCGACCTCGACGGTTCCACCATCTCCCGCCTCGCCGCAGCGGGCATTGTCAGCAAGGCGGTCGCGGTCTCCGCGGCGCGCGCCGCGTGAGGAGGGCATGATGATTGTTCATCCGGACATGGCAGTAATGCCTGCCTGCCATTCGCCCGCAGGATGTGAGCTGCTCGAACAGGGCTATACCATCCTGCGCGGTGCGGCTTCCGCTTCGCTGATCGGCGGCATCGCGCGCGATCTCGAACCGCGTTTCGCGGCGACGCCCTTTTGCGAAGGCGGTTTTTACGGCGAGCGTACCAAGCGCTTCGGCCGGCTTCTCATCCGCTCGCCGCTTATGGGCGAACTGGTGATGCACCAGCCGATCCTCGATCTCGCAGAACTCGCGCTCGGGAAATGGTGCGAGAGGATCCAGCTCAACCTCGCGCAGGCGATTGAACTTCATCCCGGCGAGCTCGCACAGTTTCCGCATCGCGATCAGGACATGTGGCAGGGCTCCCTCGGCGAGGTAGAATATCTCGTCAATGTCATGTGGCCGCTGACCGATTTCACCGAGACGAACGGGGCAACGCTGATCTGGCCAAGGAGCCATGGTGTCGAAGCGCTCGTCGAGCAGCCGGCCGAGCCGCCGATCGTCGCGGAAGCGGAGCCGAGCGACGCGATCGTCTTTCTCGGCTCCACCCTGCACGGCGCGGGGGCGAATCGCAGCGTGGCCGCGCGGCGCGGCATCATCGTCAGCTACTGTCTCGGGTGGCTCAAGCCCTATGAAAACCAATGGCTTGCCTATCCGCCCGAGGTCGCGAAAGACTTTTCGGCCGACCTTGCGGCGCTGGCAGGTTATGCGCAGCACCGCCCCAACCTCGGCAACTTCGAAGGCCAATGTCCGTCGGTCCTGTTCGGCGGCTGCCCTGCCGAGCCGCTCGCCGCGGTCGACGCGCTCCGCCCCGACCAGAGCGCGCTGCTTGCCGATCATATAGCCCGGCAACGATCCGCGCATAGTGAGGAGCGAGCGGCATGAACGCCGGCTCGACGATGGAGCGGGTCTATCTCGAACTTAAGGCGCGGATCGTCGGCGGTGCCTATCCGCCGGGGACGCGCCTCGATCCCTTCCACCTCGCCAAGCGGCTTGCCGCAAGCCCGACGCCGGTGCGTGAAGCGCTCCATCGCCTGTCGGGCGAACGCATTGTCGACAGCTGGCACCAGGAAGGATTCCGGCAACCGATCTTCGCCGAATCCGACCTCAGCGACATCTATCGCTGGACCGGCGCGCTCGTCGGGCTTGCGCTCGGCGCGCCAGCAATTCGGTCTATAGAGCCAGCGACATCGCTCGTGGCGATGGAGGTCGAAGATTATCCGGCGCGAGTCGCGCGGTTGTTCCGGGCGATCGCCCTTCTCAGCGACAATCGCGAGCTTCGTTACGCGATCGTCAATTCCGTCGAGCGGAGCGAGTTTTTCCGCGCGGTCGAGGTGCGGACCGATCCCGTTGCAGAGGAGCAATTAGCCACAATGGAGACGGCATATCAGGCGCAGCGCTGGGCCGAACTTCGCGGCAAAAGCGCCGCATTTCACCGTCGGCGGGTAGCGCGGGCGGGCCGGGTCGTCGCCGAACTTCGGCCGCGCTCGCAAACAATCGAATGATATTCTCCGGATTGTGAAAACACATAAATTCTATCTTTTCCAGCGGCGTAAGATCGTCGGTGCCGCAATTCCGCGGCACGTGTGAAAGGAAACGATCATGGATCGTGAAACCAACGACCTCGTCGAACTCGGCAGTGTCAGCACCGACACCGCCGGCGAAGAGCGCTTCGGCATCGAGCCGGGCGGCAAGGAACTCGTCGCGGGCCTGCGCCAGGACTGAGACGGGCGTCCGGGGGCCGGCCGAGCCGGCCTCCGGCACCGCCTGTTTGAACGTTTATGAAAGGCTGCGACGATGAACAACGAAACGAACGACCTTGTCGAACTCGGATGCGTCAGCACCGACGCGGCCGGCGAGCACGGACTTCCCATGGAAATGGGCGGCCGCGAAGATTGGGCCGGTCTTACGCAGGACTGACCTTCACGTCGGGGACCGGCTTCGCCGCCCGTCTCCTGTTTTACTGGAACAGAGTATGGGCTGGAAGCTGGTCCCCGGTACGGGCTTTTGCGAGACGGGCGGCCAGCTCGTCTTTCTCGACTTGCGGCGCGACAGGTATTTCGCGCTTGAGGGCAACGATCGTTCGGCGTTCGAGCGCCTCCGCTGCGGCGAACCGAATGACAGTGATGCGATGACGCGGCTCGTTGCGACGGGACTGCTCCGCCGATGCGATGGTCTGAGCCAAATCGAGCCTACTGCGGTTGAAGTGCCCGATCACGACCTGTCAGCTGTTGGCGATACGAGCGTCGACTTCGCCATGGTTGTCCGGGCCGGCCTAGCGCTACACTGGGCACGCCGCGCGATGCGCCCGAACCGGCTCGCGCAGACCTTCGAATCTCTGCAGGCGCGAAGGTCCGCGCTCGGGCGTGAAACGGACGATATGGCTACGACCGCGGTCGCAGCAGGCTATGCGGGCAATCGGTGGATGCATCGCGCACCGCCGCGCTGCCTAGTCGATGCGCTGGCCCTTGATCATATCCTGTTGTCCCGCGGACACGCTGTCACTTTCGTATTCGGCGTGCGAACGGCGCCGTTCAAGGCCCATTGCTGGCTTCAGACCGCATCTGCCATTCTCACCGGCACCGCTGCCGAAGCGCGCAATTTCACCCCGATCCTCGTGATCCGATGACACCCGCTATCCTTGCATGGCTTGGAAACCTGGAAGCGGGTGCTGACGTGGCTCTGGCCGCTGAACGCCATGGTATGATCGCGGTAGACCAGTCACCGGGCAGGCTGATATTTGCGAGCGAAAATGTCCCGCTAAATCGAAAGGCTGACGGCCGGATCATCATCGGAGATTGTTTTGGCGATTCGACGCGCTCGCCAATGCCCGAGCCCTGCTGGGGCAATTTCCTCGCTTTCTTCAAGAATGGAAGACGGCAAAGCGTCGAACGGGCAGCACTCACCGGCCTGCCGCTCTACTGGCGCCAGAGACCGGACGGTGTCCTGCTCGCGTCGGACGAACGGCTAATGCCGCAAGCCGCGCCGGTCTCGGTCGACTGGGACTTTGTTGCGCACACGCTAGCCTTCATCAACCTCCGCTCTGAGCAGACCGGCATGGCTGGGCTCCGCGAGCTGTTGCCGGGGACGCGCATCGATTGTGAGGGAGGCTGTGCCGCAGTCGTTTCGACATGGTGCCCTTGGGACTTTGTTGCCCAGCCGAAATCGGGGGAACTGGCCGACATCGCGTCCGATCTCGAGCGCCGGATCATTGACTGCACGGCAGCGTGGAGCGCGACGCGGCGCGATATCATTGTTGAACTCTCTGGGGGGCTCGATTCCTCCATCGTGACCGCGGCACTCGCCGCCGCCAGCGCCGACTTTTCCGCGATCACGTTCGCAACCCCTGACGCCGAGGGCGACGAGCGCCGCTATGCGCGCGCGGTCGCGTCCCATTACGGCATCAAACTCATTGAGGTCGAGCATGACGATCAGGCGATCGATCTTGCCGCTCCGCTTGCTGAAGCGTCCGCGCGGCCGGGCGCCTACAGCGTCCTCGGCGGCCTGGATCTGGCATTTGCCGAAGCCGTCCCTGATCGCTCGCGGTCGATATTCGGCGGGATCGGAGGCGACAGCGTATTTCATCTCGACGGCACAATTGCCCCCATTCTCGACGCCTACGCCTCCTTTGGTGCGTCCCGACAAGCATTCGAGACGATGCGCGACGTGGCACGTGCCAGCGGCGCGACGGTCTGGGAAGCAGCAAGGCTGGCGTGGCGCGCCCACCGCGCCGGCCCGCGGATCGGCTGGCGCCGCGACACGGACTATTTGAATGAGGCGCGGCTGCCGTCAGCGCCCTATTCACATCCGTGGGACGGCGGTGCTGAGCAGTTTTCGCAGGCCAAGCGCAATCATGTGGAATCGGTGCGGAGAATCTTGGATTTTCTCGACCGCCCGCGACGCTGGCTAGGGCGTGAGACCTTTGCTCCCTTATTATCCCGGCCTGTCGTTGAGCTGTGTCTGGCGATCCCCAGCGGAACATGGTTTTCCGGCGGACGAAATCGCGCGGTCGCGCGCGCGGCCTTTGCGCGTCGATTGCCCGCCGACGTCGTCTGGCGACGCGGGAAGGGGCGCATGGAGGCGCTCTGCGCCGCAGCCTATCTGAGGCAGCGGACAGGGCTGAAGGAATTACTTCTTGCAGGACAGCTGGCCGAGCGCGGGCTGCTCGACCTGCCGGCAATCGAGTACTATCTCGACCGAGATCTTGTCGAGGGTGATTTTGACTATTTTCGCCTGATCGAGATCGCCGACGTCGAGCGCTGGGTGCGAGCTGTTGAATCGGAAGGCAGGGCCGGGTTCAGCTTTGCCCATCGTTGATACTGCTGCGCCTTGGAAGGATCGGGATCGACCTCGCCTTTCAACCAGAAGCGAAACCAGTCGAGATTGCGCTCGTAGGCGGCCAGTTTCTGCCGCGGCTCGACCTTGATGTGTGGGGCGTACGGGAAAATATGTGTCTCGCCCATATGCGCGGTCGCGAGCCGGCTGACCAGTTCAATGGAAAGGCGGGCCTCTTGCTCGGGGAATTGCATCAGAACCGGTGCGCTGATCTTGTCGATATTGAGCGCCGGTGAAAGCCGCTTCCAACCATCCGGCGTCTCGTCAGGCGACCGCACGCCCCATGTCTTCTCGATATTATCGTCGAAGGTCTCACGTCCTGGTCGCGCGTTGAACCAGTAATAGGCCGGCTCCATCTGGACCGAAGCAATCGATATTGCCTTGAGGATGTTGCTGCGGGTCGCGGTCCACATCGTGACCTCGCTTCCGAAGCTGAGCCCGCCCATGCCGACCCGGTCTACATCCACGATCCCCCTGTCGGACAAGAGCTTCGTCACGCTCTCCACCGCTGCGAGCGCCCTGTCATAGCGAACGGCCTTATCCACATTTCCTGGAACAGCGTTGATGCAGAGCGACGCGATGCCATGCGCGGCGAGCGCGCGCAAAGGCCATTCATCGCCAACGCCCCCGCGAAGATAGCCCGCGCAGCTATAGTAAGTGATGAAGAGCGGCAGCCGCCCGGGGATCTTCGGGCGAATAAGAACGCCCGACGCACGGCTGCCGCCCGCCTGCCACACGATCGTTTCGGCAAGGAGCCCGTCGTGGTCAGGATGGGAATTGGGAGCGTCGATGATCTGCTTGGTGCCATTTTTGCCGATGCGGACGAGGCGCGGTGGCAGTGCGGCCGCGGCTTCAACGCAGAAGAGCGCATCGCCCGTCAGCGCGCACGGCGTGAAATATTTGCGGTCGCCCGAAAGCTGACCGTCGGATGCTGCCATTTCTGTCAGTCGCCGGCTTTTTTGCGACCAGCGCTGTAGGCGTTGACGAAAATCGGCGTCGTGCGTCGCGACGATGGCGTCGCCGCCATCGAGCGCGTGCCACCACGAAAGGCGCGGGAGTTCGGCGGCGCAGCCGACTTTAGTCTTGCAGACACCCTGCGCTTCGAGTGATGCGCGCAAATCGGAGGGAAGGTCGCTCGTCAGGAGAAAGAGAGAGTCTCGTTGCGGTGCGAGCAACGCTTTCTCTTCCCCGCGCGCAAGGCGCGTCAAGCCGTCCGGCGCGCGGGCCGAGATTTTGCGAGGTTCTGCGGAGAGCAGGGGCGCGCGATCGAACCAGTCGTTCACAAAACGTTGGCTCGCGGCGCGGCCGTTGACCAGGGCGCCGCGGAAGAGAGGCTGCGCGAGATCGGTGTGACCGTCGACGAGAATGCCATTTTCGCGTTCGGCTTCTTCGGTGCGGGCGATCACGTCGCGCGGCGGACCTTGGCTGGCGACGAGCGTTCCGTCCTCGCTGAACGCAAAGGTCTCGACATCGCCTTCTCCCGCAACAATTGGACGAAATCCCGATCCGTCTGCGGAGCTCGCCCAGAGCGCGACCCGGCCATCGACGAGCGCGCGGATGACAAGGCGCTTCCCGTCCGGCGACCATTTGGCTTCACCGGGGATGATCACGCCAGCATCGTTCCACATGGCCGTCCCGGCGCGCCCCAGCGAACGCGGCGCCGACTGCCCGTCGGCAGCAACGATATACCAATCGACGTCGATCCGGTTGGTCAGAGTTGATGGACGCTCGATGCGATACGCAATCCATTTGCCGTCGGGCGATGCCTCGATTCCCGAGATATCAGCAGTCTCGGCAATCGCGCGCGACGTTATCTGACTGGCCGCAGGTGACGCTGCGGCCATCAGGGCGACGAGAAGGGCTGCGCGGCTTACCATCGGATGACTGCCTGGACCGAGATCATGCGACCAAGTGGGCTCGCCTTTTCCGGATCATAGCCGAGCGCCGACGTCTGGCTCTTGTTGTTCACATAGGGCGGATCGCGATCGAAAAGATTCTGGAGTGCGAGGCTGAGTTGGAGGCCGCGCCCATCGGTTTCGTCGGCTTTCTGGCCGATGCGCTGCGACAGGGTTAGATCGACCGTGGTCCACGACGAGACATGCTCATTGGGGATCGCGACCTGGTTCCGATAGCCATCGGTGTAGTTGACGAACGCATTGGCAGAAAATCCGCCCTTTGCCCATCCAAGGCGTCCGCGAAGCCGCCATTTGACCGGGCTCGCATAAAGACCGACGAAATCGCTGCTCGCCGAGCCGGGAGACAGCTGCTTGATGATCGAGAAAATGTGCGTGCCGCTGACTCCGAGGTCGAGCCTCCCTCCCTCGAACTCGGGCGCGTAGCCAAGATCGATGTCGATGCCGTTCTGATGCTCACGTGTAAGATTGCGGGTCTGTCCGTCCAGAATCGCAACGACCTGGTTCGGCGCAATGGCGATCGGGTTCGTGAAGCTTGGCTGGTCATAGTAGAACTGGACGAGATCGAGCGGTGGATTGTCGAGGACGACGCCCCCGAAGACGTCGCGGTTGGCGAGGAAGCGCAGATAATCCTCGGTGAGGGTTCCGATTCGATCGCGATAGTCGACGTCGAAATATGTGAGCGAAGCCTTGAAACCAGGCATCGAAGATGGCGCAATATCGAAGCCGGCAGTCCAGGTCGTCGCTTTCTCCGGCTGTATGTTCGGTGCATAACCAAAGAGCGCGAGGACGTTAGAGCTTCCGGTCGGCGATGCAGGATCAGGAACCGAGAGCGTCGTGTAAAGCGACAGCGCCGGGCCTATCAACTCGTCAAACTGCGGCGCTCGAAAGGAGGTGCCGTAGGAACCACGTAGCGCGATGCCTTGAACTGGCTCCCAGCGAAGGCTGAACTTGGGATTCTCGGTGCGGCCAAACTGGTTATAGTCCTCGATGCGCCCAGCGAGCGTCAAGTCGACCTTGTGGAAGCCCGGCATCTCGTTATCGGGTCCGAAGACGGGCACGAGCATTTCGGCATAGATTGACTTTACATGACGCGGGCCGGGGAAACCCGGATAAGGCGCGGCGACGGGAGCGAGCGTGCTCTGGTCCTGAATGCGGAAATAGTCATTGGCCTCGCGGCGATACTCGGCGCCAACCGCGAGGCGGACATCGCCTGCAGGCAATCGGAACAACGGTCCATCGGCGCGGAGCGCGGCTGACCATGTTTTAAAAGTGTCGATCGTTTGGTTGCTGCCGCGGATATAGTCGATCGTCGCCTGATTGTTCGCCGTGCCGTCGCCGAACACGTTGAACGACGTTGCCGGATTGGTGTCGGCGAGCGCGACCGCGAGCCGCGCACTATTCACGGAATTGCGTGTGTAGGCCTTCCCTTTCTGGATCCCATACGCCCCCCCCAGCTGAATGCGCCAGTCGCCAATCGTCTTTTCGAGGCCGGCCGACGTCGAGAGTGCACGAACGCGGCCTTCGTTGATCTGCGGCCCGACATCGTTGACGAAATTGTAGGTAACCTGGACCGGCTGCCCCGTGCCGATCGGATCGACATAAAAGGGGTTCGTTACGGGAACGCGCGCGGTGCGGAGCGCGGTCACGTTGCTGATCCGGCGATAATTTCGCTGCGCGGCGAGGATGCTCGCGTGAAAGGTCAGGCTGTCGGTGATATCGAACTCGCCCGCGGCATAGAGACTGTGAACCCGCTGGCGCGGCAGCAGGTCGGTTTCGGCGCGATTGTCGCGGCGATTTTGGACGCCGGGAAGCAACTGAGCCGCCGTCAGGGTGCGGCCATTTTGACCACCCGGAATGCCGAAGAGCTGGCCATTCGCCGCTCGGATCGTGCCGGGACTCGCGTAGATCGAACGATAGTCGGGACCGCCGAAGGGACGGAGGTCCTCGCGCGCGAAGTCGCGCTCCGATGCCGCAAGAGTGCCACGGTCGCTATATTGATAAGCGAGAACGAGGTGGCCACCATTCCACTTCTTCCCGAGCAATTGGCTGAACTGGACTTCGGTCATGTCGCCGTCGGCGGTGCCAGCGCGCAGGATCGTTTCGGCGCCTTCAAATCGATTGCGGAGGCGAAGATTGATGACGCCCGCAACCGCATCGGCACCATAAATCGCCGAGGCGCCGTCGGTCAGCACTTCGATCCGTTCGACCGCAGTCATCGGGATGAGAGAAATGTCCGCGAAGAGGCCGCCGGTGCCGCCCAGCGCGGGCCGCGCGCCGTCGATCAGAACGAGCGTCGAATTGGTGCCGAGGCCGCGAAGGTTGATGCTCGACCCGAGCGTCGAATCGTTGCCTGTGCCGTTGCGCGTCGTCGCGCCGGTCGTCGTTTCGTTGGAGCCGCCCATGAACGCCTGCGGGAGCGACTGGAGCAATTGCTGAACCGTGCCGTAGCCGCTCTTCTCAATCGCCTCCCGGTCGATCGTCACAACCGGCGAACCGGCCGGCCCCGCTCCCCGGATGCGCGAGCCGGTCACAATGATCGCGCCATCCGCGCCGCTTTCAGTCGATCCATTGTCGGCCGCAGCGCCGTTTCCCGCGCGCAATGTGAGAGCGCCTTCGACCAGCTCCGGCAAAAGGCCCGTTCCTGCTAGCAGTCGGGAGAGGGCGCGGTCCGACGACATCCGGCCGCGCACCAAGATCGAACGCCGCCCCTTGACTAGCTCGGTCGCGAACAGAATCTGGCGTCCCGAAACGTCCGCATATTCTTGAAGCGCGTCCCCGAGCGGCTGTGCCGCAATGTCATAATCGCGCTGGTCGGTCTGCGCCTGCGCAGCGACCGGACAGAGCGCGCCGACAGCGCATCCCGTGGCCAGAAAAGCGGCCAGCAAACTCTTGTTCATCCTATCCTCCCAGCGGCCTTCATGGCCGTCTGAGGGGGCAAGACGGATTGGGTCGAAGAACTCCTAGTGGGTTATTTTCGGCATCAGGACATAGCCGCCCGCCTGATCTTTCACATCGAGGTCGAGCGCGGCCGCGAGCTGACGGGCGAGTGATCGCGCGTCCGAAACATCGAAACGCCCGCTGACCAGCCGTCCGCCGATTGCCGTATCGGCGAGCCGGATCTTGGCGCTGTTGACCCGATTAGCACGGTCGAGGACGGCACCGAGGGGGAGCCCTTCGGCGAGGAGGAGGTTCGGTCCTTCGGCTTCGCTGACGGGATTGGACATGGTGACGGTCTCGCCGTTCGGCCTGGTCTCGACGAGTATGGGCGCATCCTTCTCGACCGCGGCGCGCTGGCCGGGACGGAGGCGGAGCGGGGCTTGGGGGTTGGCGGTGGCGCGCACCTCTACCGACCCCTCGACAAGATGAACGACCGGCCGCCGTCCCGTCAGATCGACCTCGAAGATTGTCCCGAGAGCGGTGGTTTCACTCACCCCCGCTTCGACACGGAACGGCCGCTCGCTGTCATGCGCGACCGTGAAGCGCGCGCGGCCGCCGACAAGGTGCACGCGCCGTTCGCCCGACATGAACCGCCCGTCGACGCGAGCGCCGTCCATCAGCACGACGCGAGTGCCGTCCTCCAGAATGACTTCGCCGGTCGCATTGTCCGCGACGATCGGATCGGTGCCGCCATTGCCGAGCAGCACCCAGGCTAAGGCCAGCGAGATCGCCAGGACCAGCGCGGCGGCGAGCGCCCAGTGCGCGCGCAACGGGGGTGTCGCCTTTGACGGCACTTGGCGGTGCGCGGCGAGATGTTCTTCCGCCACGCCGCCAGTGATGAGCCAATCTTCTTTGGCGTTTGCATAGGCCTCGGCATTTTCGGGATCGGAATGCCAGGCATCGAACTCTGCCCGGTCCGCCTCGGCGCCAGGCGTGCGCATGCGTGCAAACCAATGCGCGGCCTCCGTGTCGCGGTCGCTCACTTAGTGTCGGCCCGCGCCTTGCGGATCGCGATCATCGCCTGTGCGATATGCCATTCGACGCCCTTCACGCTGATTCCTTTCGCTGTCGCGATCTCCTCATAGCTCAGGCCATCGAACCGATGCATCACGAATATGGAACCAGTTTGGGGCTTTAATTTCTCGATCGCCTCGCCGACGCGCCGCATCGTGTCGCGCGCCTCGAGCGCTGCATGGGGGTCAGGGCCAGCGATATCCTCATCCACGAAACTGTGATGCAGCGAAGTCTGGCGCCCCCGGTGGGCGCGCGCCCCGGGGGGGGGG
>NZ_JAIBES010000119.1 GCF_019459305.1 Sphingopyxis sp.
CCCCCCCCCCCCCCCCCCCCCCCCCCCCCCCCCCCCCCCCGCGACGAGGTGCGCGAGCGCAACCTTGGACGCATCGCGCGCCCGGCTGACCATCGATTCGCCGAAAAAGGCGCGGCCGAGCGAGACGCCGTAGAGGCCGCCGACCAGTTCGCCATCCTGCCAGCATTCGACGCTATGCGCGTGGCCGATCTGGAACAGCCGGTCGTAGCTCGCCTTGATCACTGGATTGATCCACGTCGTGGGCCGGTCGCGCGCGGGCTCGGCACACAGCGCGACCATGTCGGCAAAGGCGCGGTCGGTGGTGACATGAAAACGATTGGCGACGATCGTCTTTTTCAGGCTGTGCGACAGCCGGAAGCCATCTAATGGCAGGATCGCGCGCAGCCGCGGCTCAACCCAATGGACCGACGGGTCATCCGCCCCGTCGGCCATCGGGAAAATACCCTGCGCATAAGCACTGAGCAGCAGCGCAGGGTCGATGGACTCAAAATGCTTCAGGACGCGGGCTTCACGAACTTCAGCGTCATCCGGTCCGATTCGCCGATCGCGACATATTTGGCGCGGTCGGTTTCGCCTTCGCGCAGCGCCGGCGGCAGGGTCCAGACGCCCTTTTCATAATCCTTCGTATCCTTGGGATTGGCGTTGATCTCGCTGCGGCCCGCCAGCTTGAAGCCCGCGGCCTCGGCAAAGGCGATGATCGAGCTTTCCTTCATATAGCCCGATTTTTCTTCCTTCGCGGCATCGTCGCTTTCGTTCAGCCGGTGCTCGACGACGCCCAGCGTGCCGCCGGGCTTGAGCATCGCGAAAATCTGTTTGAAGGCATTGGCGGTGTTGTCGGCGCCGCCAAAGCGCCAGTTGTGGACGTTACGGAACGTCAGCACGACGTCGGCGCTGGCATCGGGGACTTTGGGGTTGGTCCCGGCATTGGGGAATTCGGCGAGCTGGATGCCGCCATAAAGGTCGGCGTTTGCGCCTTGCCATTCCTTGATGCGGTTGAGGCCGCGCTCCCAAGGCGCGGCAGCGTAGAGCGTGCCGCCACCTGCCTTTGCCAGTGGCGCGAGGATTTCGGTGTACCAGCCGCCGCCGGGCCACAGTTCGACCACCGTGTCACCGGGCTTGACGCCAAAGAAGGCGAGCGTTTCGGCGGGATGGCGATATTTGTCGCGCGCGAGGTTGGCGGGGGTGCGGGTCGGTGCGGCGACGGCCGCGGCGATCGCCTCTTGCTCCTTATGCGCGGCATGACCGCCGCCATGATGGTCGGCAAAGGCCACTGCGGGGACGGTGAGGGCAAGGGCAGTACTTGCAACAATCAATAACGGACGCATATGGGCAACCTCTCTCTTGGGGGAACGTCCCCCTGTTTGCGAAGGTGTGCGCCTCAATGCAAGGGTCGATGCTGATTGTCAGTGTTGCGGGCGCCGCGGTTGCCGTCGCCGCCGAGGTTGCCGACTATCGCCGCCGCAACCGGCCCGACGTCGACGCGGTCGGGTTCATGCCGTGGCGCGGGATCGCGCTGGTCGGAGTGGCGGTCGCGATTTTGGCGGCAGCGCTGGCGTTGAAGCCTTGATTTCACCGTCGCCCTCGCGAAGGCGGTGGCCGCAAGAGATGTAGTGCGAGGCCGACAGCGGCCCCCGCCTTCGCGGGCGCGACGA
>NZ_JAIBES010000144.1 GCF_019459305.1 Sphingopyxis sp.
TCGTCCGTTCATTACATAGTGCGCGACGCCCATCTGCATCCCCGCCGCCTGTGCATCGTCGATGTCGCGCACCCGCCGTGCGGGGGCGCCGGCCCATAATTCGCGTTCGGGGATTTCCTTGTTCTCGGTCAGCAACGCGCCCGCGGCGAGCATCGCGTCGCTGCCGATGCGGCAGCCATTCATCACGGTTGCTTTCAACCCGACGAATGCACGGTCGGCCAATGTGCAGCCATGCACCATCGCCATATGGCCGATGAGCACATCTTCGCCGATGATTGTCGGAAAGCCCTCGGGACGGTGCGGCATCGGGCCGTCGCAGTGCACGATACTGCCGTCCTGGATGTTCGAGCGCGCGCCGACGACGATATGGCTGACATCGGCGCGCAGCACGCAATTATACCAGATGCTGACGTCGGGGCCGATCGTTACATCGCCGACTATCCGGCACCCCGGCGCGATGAAGGCGCTGGGGTGGATCGTCGGCGTCTTGCCGTTGACCGTGATTATGCTGACGTCGCGGTAAGTCATTCTGCACGCTTTCCGATCAGGCTGCCCCACATGAGCACGGGCAGGGTGGAGGCATAATCGTCTGTCCAGCGTTCGAAGCCCGCGGTCGATCGAAGCGCGACCCAGGCATTATCTTCGTCGGCCTTTTCGCGCGGACGCAGGCCGCCGGTCAATTGCGCCATCCGCTGCGGCGTCGCGGTCAGCGCAACCCAGTTCGATGCGGTGAGGTCGTCGATACCATCTTCGGGCGGCCCCGGATCGAGCCGGATCGCCGCCGTCCAGCCGCGCGCCCTGGCCTCTTCAGCCAGCACCGGTTCGAGCCCGAAGAAGCGGTTCGAGATATGGATCAGCAAAATGCCATCGGGTTTCAGCGCGCGGGCGTAAATACCGATCGCTTCCTTGGTCAGCAGATGGAGCGGGATAGCGTCGGACGAGAAGGCGTCGATGACAAGGACGTCGAAACGCCCCGGCGGCTGATCTGCAATCTTGAGCCGGGCATCGCCGATCACGATCGGGGCGTCGGCAGCGCAATCGGACAGGAATGTGAATTTGGCGGGATCGCGGGCGATGTCGACCATCACCGGATCAATCTCAAAAAACGTCCAGCGCTGGCCGGGACGGCGATAGCAGCCAAGCGTTCCTGCCCCCAGCCCCACGATGCCGACCGCCGCATTCGGTCCGGCCAGTGCCTCAGTTCTTTCAAGAGCCAGGCCGACGCCCGATTTCGGGCCATAATAGGTTGTCGCCTCGCGCCGGTGCGCGGGATCGGTGCGTTGGAGGCCGTGGAGCGTGGTGCCGTGCGCCAGCCGCCGCTGTCCCTGCGCCGGATAATCGGTGACGGTATAGACACCGAAATAGCTGCGCACGCGGTCGCCGGTAAAGCTGTCCTGCACGGTATTCCAGCCACCCACTCCGATCATCAGCAGTGCGAGGACAGCGACATAGGCCCAGCGCCAGCCGATCACCAGCAACCCGATCGCAAGGATGGCGAAACCCCATATCGCCACATCGCCATCGAGCCGACCCGACCATCCGCTGACCATGCGCCAGCTGGCAAAGGCGGCGCCTACCACGAGCAGCCCGACAACCAGCCGCGCGGTAGTCGCCGGCAGTTTCAGCCATTTGTCCCACGGCAGCAGCGTGGGAAGCGGCAGCAGCACCGCCGCCGCAAGGGTGAGCAATGGATGTTCGTAAACCCAGTCGAACACCAGCGGCGCGAGCAACGCCGCGAACAGTCCGCCGAGCACCCCGCCCGCGGACATGATGAGGTAGAACAGCGTCAAATGCTGCGGCGCGGGGCGAAGATGGTACAGATAGCCGTGGAGCGCGGTCGCGACCACAAACAGCATCGCGAGACTGGCGAGCGCGACCATCAACGACCCGCCGCCCGAACTGAGCAGCGCCAGCGCACCGACCGTCAGCAACACCGTCGGCGCGATGAAAACAAAGACCTCGGTCAACCGGCTCATCGTCGAAAAGGCGATCACGAAGCTGAGCAGATAGAGGCCAAGCGGCAGCACCCAGAGCAGCGGCATCGCGACGATATCGGTGGTGAGGTGCGTCGTCGTCGACAGCATCAGCCCCGACGGCACCGCCGCGATGAGCAGCCAGTGGAGCTGGCGCCGCCAGGACGGGCGCGGTTCGTCGGCGACAGCGGCTTCGCCCGTCGTATCGACCGCGCGGCCATGCCAGCGCGCCGCGGCGCTCGCCGCCACCAGCAGCACGAGCAGCGCATAGCCCGCAGTCCAGCCCCAGCTTTGCGCCGCCAGCGGTAAGTTCGGTTCCACGAGCGCGGGGTAGCTGATCAACCCGGCAAAACTGCCAAGGTTGGATGCGGCGTAGAGATAATAGGGATCGCCCGCGCGCGTGTCGGCCGCGAACCAGCGCTGCATCAGCGGCGACTGCGCCGAGACCACAAAGAATACAGGACCGATCGACGCGAGCAGCAGCAACGGCACCCACAGCGCCTCTTGCCCAGGGCCAGGCGCCGCGATTTGCGCGATGCCGATCGGAAGCCATAAAGCGGCGGCGAGAAACAACGCGATGTGGATCATCGCCTGACGCTGCACCGTGAACCGGCCGAGCCAATGGGCATAGGCATAGCCCGCAAGCAGCAGCGCCTGATAGACCAGCATCGCGCTGTTCCACACCGCTGGGGCGCCGCCGAGTTTCGGCAGCACCATCCGCGCCACCATCGGCTGGACTTGAAAGAGCAGGAAACTACCGACCAGGATGGTCAGCACAAACAGCCAGCGCCGCGGTAACGCAGTCATAAAACGCCCACCCCTTATCCGATTATGCGTTCAGCAGCCGCGCCGCGTGCAGCGCATGATAGGTCAAAACCCCCGATGCCCCGGCGCGGCGGAACGCCAGCAGGGTTTCGAGCACCAGCGCGTCGCGGTCCCCCGCGCCCGCTGCCACGGCAGCTTCAATCATCGCATATTCCCCCGATACCTGATACGCATAGACCGGCACCGCAAAATGATCCTTAACCGCGCGGACGATGTCGAGATAGGGCAGCCCCGGCTTGACCATTACGCTGTCGGCACCCTCGGCCAGATCCTGCGCGACTTCGCGCAGCGCTTCTTCGGCGTTGGCGGGGTCCATCTGATAGGTCTTCTTGTCGCCCTTGAGCAGCCCGCGCGAGCCGACCGCATCGCGGAAGGGTCCGTAAAAGGCCGACGCATATTTGGCGGCATAGCTCATGATCTGGACGTGGCCAAAGCCTTCGACCTCCAGCGCTTCGCGGATCGCGCCGATACGGCCGTCCATCATGTCGCTGGGGGCGATAATGTCGGCGCCCGCGCGCGCCTGATTCAGCGCCTGCCCGACGAGCACATCGACGGTTTGGTCGTTGAGGACATAGCCGCTGTCGTCGATCAGCCCGTCCTGTCCGTGGCTGGTATAAGGATCGAGCGCAACGTCGGTGAGCACACCGATATCGTCGCCAAGCGCCTGCTTGATCGCGGCGGTGGCGCGGCACATCAGATTGTCCGGGTTGAGCGCCTCGCCGCCATCCTCGGTCCGGCGGTCGGCTTGCGTATAAGGAAAGAGCGCAATGCATGGTATGCCTGCCGCCACGGCATCGCAGGCGCGATCGACGATGCGGTCGACCGACCAGCGCGACACACCGGGCAGGCTCGAAATCGGTTCTTCGGCGCCCGCACCGTCGCAGACGAACAGCGGCCAAATGAGGTTCGAAGGTGACAGCGTCGTTTCGCGCACCATGGCGCGGCTCCAGCCAGTGCGGCGGGTACGGCGGAGGCGAAGGTCGGGAAAGGCAGCTTGGGTCATGCGGCGTGCATAGCGGGGCGCGAGCGCGGGGCAAATGGATATTGGGGCGGCTTGATCCCTTCGCCCTTGATGGGGAAGGATGCGGAGCCTTGCCGCAAAGCGGCTAGGCGAAGTTGGACGGGGGTGATGGTGCGTCGTTCGACAGCCGTGTCAGGCCGAGAGCGCCCCCCGCCGCTGCGACTAGCCAGCAAGCCGGCAAGTCTCGCTGCCCGTCCCCTGAAGGGGAGGGGACGAAATCGTCAAATCCCGCCCTCGGCGCGTTTCGATGCCACATCGGCGAGGCTGCCGAGCTTTGGCCCCTCCACCTGTTTCGCCGCGATCGGCGTCAGTGCCGCGCCGGGCGCTACCGCAGTCAGCGTCCGGATGCGCGCGCGGAAGTCGGCGAGCGCCTTGCCCTCGAGCAGTGCGCGGGTGACGAAAGTCACCGACGACGGGTTCACCGCGCGGCCGTTGCGATAGAGTTCGTAATGGAGGTGCGGCCCGGTCGACAAGCCGGTCGAGCCGATATAGCCGATCACCTGGCCGCGATTGACGCGCTGACCGGGGCGCACCGCGATGCGGCTCATATGACCATATCCGGTGCCGAGACCGTTGCCGTGGTTGAGCTTGACGAAATTGCCGTAACCGCCGTGGCGCCCGGCGATCGACACGACGCCATCGGTCACCGCATAGATCGGCGCGCCATAACCGCCGCCGAAATCGATGCCGCTGTGCATCCGGCGATAGCCCAGGATCGGGTGCCGCCGCATCCCGAAGGTCGAGGTGATGCGGCCATTGGTCGGCCGCGCCATGCCGCCGCGCTGTTCGCCGACGCCCGATGCTTCGAACCATTGGGTGCGGCCATCGACGTTCCATTCGAGCATCGACAGCCTGGGTTTGCCGCCGCGGACCAGCCCCGCGTAGAGCAGCTTGCCGGTTTCGCTCTCGCCGGTCTCGGCGCGGCGGTAGTCGACGATGATGTCGAACTCGTCATTGGCCCGAATGTCGCTGCCGACCGAAATCTGGCGGCCGATCACGCGCAGATAGGATTGGATCGCCGTTGCGGGCGCCCCGGCGGCACGCGCCGAGCGGTAAAGACTGTCGCCGACACGGCCGCGGATGCGCAGCGGGGTATTGTCGACCGCGATCGGGATGCGCCGCATTACCAGCCTGTCGCCCTCGCGCTCCATTTCGATGCGCAGATCAAAGCGCGCGCGCATCGCCAGCGCGTCAACAGGGCGGGGCATCGTACGCGCGGCGCGGCGTCCGAGAATAAGGTCAATTCGCGTTCCGGGTGCGATGTCGGCGAGCGGCACCGCGCTCGATACCTGATTCGCCAGCGCTTGCGCCTCGCCGCTGCCGACGCCCGAGCGTTCAAGCAGGCGCGCAAAGCTGTCGCCGCGGCCCAACGTCGCGGTGAGTTCGATCTGCGGGCGCTCGGG
Organism: Sphingopyxis sp.; assembly: GCF_019459305.1. Lineage (GTDB taxonomy): Bacteria > Pseudomonadota > Alphaproteobacteria > Sphingomonadales > Sphingomonadaceae > Sphingopyxis. Next base: position 5,223 of record NZ_JAIBES010000144.1, read on the forward strand.
GGTCTGGTTCAGCGGACGCACGGCGTCGGTCGCCGCCATATGCCGCCCGGTGTCGCCGCCGAGCGCGAGCGGCACGATCATCTGCGCGCGCGCTTCGTTGAAATCGGCGGTGTCGAGCGCCGGGGCGCCGCCGACACTAAGCGGCTGAATTCCGGGGAAAGAAGCGATAGCGGTGCCGCAGAGCAAGGTTAATGTCGCCAGCCCGCGCCACCATTCGACCGAGCCGATATTGTCGCCAAGGTCGGAAACCAGATCGAGCTGCGCCAGCCGGTCACGCCAGTCAAGCGCGTCCAAATCGGCATCGGCGCGCCGCAGCGGGATCGCCTGCGACATCGCAAGCGCGGCCGCATTGCCGGACATCCCCGCGATGGGTTCATGACGCTGAAACAAACTGCCACCCCCGCTCGACGAACCTCCCAAAACCCGGCCGCCGAATGATATTCGTCCACCTGTCTGTAAAGAAAGGTCGTTAAAGTCAATTTAATGGCGGTTTTGCTGCCATCGGTTGCGGCAAGCCGTGGTGAGGCTAGGATATTATGCAAGCGATACGGAAAAATGGGCCGCCGCCCCACCGTTCGACGATCGACAGTTGCGCGGCGCTCGCCGCCATGCCAGCTTGGTGCCCAAGATAATGACGTCATCCTCTTCCCAGCCGGTCAAGGCTGTCCTTGGCCCCACCAACACCGGCAAAACCCATTTGGCGGTCGAGCGTTTGACCGCCCATTCGAGCGGCATGATCGGCTTTCCGCTCCGCTTGCTGGCGCGCGAAGTTTACGACCGCGTCGTCGCGATCAAGGGGGCGCCGCAGGTCGCGCTGGTCACCGGCGAGGAACGGATCATCCCGCCCGACGCGCGCTACCTGCTCGGCACGATGGAAGCGCTGCCGATCGAGCGCGACGTCGCCTTTGTCGGCATCGACGAAGCCCAGCTGGGCGCGGACCCCGAGCGCGGCCATGTCTTCACCGACCGCCTGCTGCGCGCGCGGGGCCGCGACGAGACGATGATCCTGGGATCGGCGAGCATCCGCGGGCTAGTTAAAACGCTGGTACCCGAAGCCGAGATTGTCACGCGGCCGCGCTTCTCGACCCTGAGCTACGCCGGGTCATCCAAACTGTCGCGCCTGCCCAAACGCTCGGCGATCGTCGCTTTCTCGGCCGAGGAGGTTTACGCAATCGCCGAAATGCTGCGCCGTTTTTCGGGCGGCGCCGCGGTGGTAATGGGGGCGCTGAGCCCCAAGACGCGCAATTCGCAGGTCGCGATGTTCGAGGCGGGCGAGGTCGACTACCTTGTCGCCACCGACGCGATCGGCATGGGGCTGAACCTCGACGTCCAGCATGTCGCCTTTGCCAGTTTGCAGAAATTCGACGGGCGGCGTCTCCGCCGCCTGACGATTTCCGAAATGGCGCAGATCGCCGGGCGCGCCGGGCGGCATCAGCAGGACGGCAGCTTCGGCACCGTGGGATTGCCGCAGGGTGGTTTCACCCCCGAGGAAGTCGCGGCGATCGAGGGGCATCATTTCCCGCCGCTGCCCAGCCTGTTCTGGCGCAATCCGACCCCCGGCTTCGGCTCGCTCGACCAGCTGCTGTCCGACCTGGCGCAGCCGCCGACGCAGCCGGTGCTGCGCCCCGCCCCCGAAGCGGTCGACATCGCGGTGCTCAAGCATCTGGCAGGGGACATGGAGGTGCGCGCGCGCGGCGGCGATTTCGACGCGGTCCAGCGCCTGTGGGACATTTGCGGGCTGCCCGATTTCGAGCAATTGGGCGCCGAGCATCACAGCCGGACGATTTTCAGACTGTGGCAATGGCGCACCAGCGGCGACGGAATGATCGACCCCGAGTGGTTTTCGCGGCGGCTGGCGAAGCTTAACGACGTCGAGGGCGATATCGATCAGCTCGCGAGCCGCATCGCCGCGGTGCGGACCCTGTGCTTCATCGCGCAGCGCGGCGACTGGATCGCGGGCGCGGCGGGGTGGACCGAAGCAACGCAGGCGCTCGAATCGCGCCTGTCCGACGCACTGCACGCGGCGCTGGCGCAGCGCTTCGTCGACCGGCGGCTCGCGCTGCTGCTGCGTGACGCCGGGCAGCGGCACGCCGCGCTGCCGGTGGCGGTCGGACCCGAAGGGACGGTCGCGGTCGATGGCGAGGCAATCGGCACGCTCAAGGGTTTTCAGTTCAAGGTCGATCCGGTCGCCAAGGCGAGCGACCACCGGATGCTGCTCGCCGCCGCCGAAAAACATCTGCGCGCCGAGCTGGCGCGCCGCGCCACCGCGCTGGCCGAGGGCGACGACAGTGCCTTGTCGCTGATCGCCGAACCGGGCGCGGTGCCCCGACTCGCCTGGCACGGCCATGCTATTGCGACGCTCGCCAAGGGGCCGACGCTGGTCCAGCCGACGATCCAGGTCGACCCGTCGCTGCGGCGGCTCGAACCCGTCCAGGTGCAGGCGATTACCGAGCGGCTGCACCGCTTTATCGCCGCGCAGCTGGCGCGTCACGCCGGCCCGCTCGCCGCGATGGGCGAGGCGGCGGGCGACCTGTTCACCCCGCCACGCGTCCGCGCGCTGCTCGCCGCGCTGACCGACAACAGTGGCATGATCGGCCGCGCTGCGGTCGAGGATCAGCTGAACGCGCTCGCCGCCGACGAGCGACCGCAGCTGCGCAAACTGGGCTTCACCATTGGCTCGCTCGACGTCTTCCATCCGACGTTGCTGAAGCCCGAGGCGGTGCGCTGGCGCGCGGCGCTGATCGCGGCGCAGCAGGGCGTGCCGGTTCCGGTGCTGCCGCCGCACGGCGCGGTGCTGCAAAAAGTAGGCAGCCACGCGGGGCTGACAATCGCCGGATTCCGCCGCTGCGCCACCGGCTGGCTGCGCATCGACATGGCCGAAAAGCTGGCTCGGCAGGCGCATGCCGCCCGGATGCAGGCGTCGGCGCCGCCAACCGCGCCGATCGCAGGCAGCGACGATCATCATCACGACCATCCGATCGGCGCGGAAGCCGACATTGCCGCGCCGCCCGGCTTTGTGATCGACCCCGCGCTCGCCACCTCGCTCGGGCTCGACGAAGAAACACGGCGCGGACTGCTCGGCAGCTTCGGGTTCCGCAGCGTTGGCGAGCCCGCGCTGCAACGCTGGCGCTGGTCGGGGCTGCGCAAGCCCGACAAGCGCCCGCGCCGTAAACCGCCGCGCAAGGGCGCCGACACCCCGCCGCGCGCTGTGGCGAACGGCGATGGCCGGCGGCTGCCGGTCCATCAGGCCAAGGGCAAACGCGGCGCACCGGGTAAGCCGCGGGCCGACAAACCCCGCGCCGATCCCCCGCGTGCGGATCGCTCGGCGCGGCGCAGCCCGTCGCCGAACAGCCCGTTTGCGGGTCTTGCCGCGCTGCTCGCCGAAAGCCGCAAAGACTGATGGCGAGCCCCGGCGCCGCGGGCAGCATCCGGCTCGACAAGCTGCTGTGGTTCCTGCGCTTTGCGCGCTCGCGCAGCATGGCGCAGGCGGTGGTCGCAGCGGGACATATCCGGCTCGACGGGCGGCGCGTTTCGCGGCCGTCGTGCGCGGTCCACGTCGGGCAGACGTTGGTGCTGCCGGTCGGCGAGCGGATCGAGGTGGTGCGGCTGCTGGCGCTGCCCGTCCGCCGTGGATCGGCGAACGAGGCACGCGCCTGTTATCAGAATCTCGATCCCGGTCCGCCCGCCACCGGCATTTCGGCTATCAGCGACGATGGAAAAGCTGTGCATCCCAATCGCGCGCCGGACCCTATCCAATGAGAGTGATTCGCAACTGCTCGCTAGGCGTTGACGCACCGCCGCCCGGCGGCATAGAGGCGAGCCAAGAGAGAGATTGACGGCCCGGTTGCCGTCACCTGAGGGAGCCTGAAACCATGACCTATGTCGTCACCGATGCCTGTGTCCGGTGCAAATATATGGACTGCGTCGAGGTGTGCCCCGTCGACTGTTTCTATGAGGGCGAGAATATGCTCGTCATCAACCCCAATGAATGCATCGATTGCGGTGTGTGCGAGCCCGAATGCCCCGCCGAAGCGATCCTGCCCGACACCGAGAGCGGCCTCGAAAAATGGCTGGAAGTGAACACCAAGTTCAGCGCCGAATGGCCAAACATCACAGTAAAGAAAGAAAGCCCTGCCGACGCCGACGAATATAAGGGCGTCGAAGGCAAGTTCGAGACGCTGTTTTCGCCCGAGCCCGGCACCGGCGACTGATCCCAAATCTGACAAACCAGTGGGGCGGGACTTTCCCGCCCCTTTCTTTTGCCCCCTTGAATCCCTCTCGCTTGGCGACGATGTAGGTGACCGAGGGGCCAGCCCGCCGGTTCTCGGCGCGGCGCTCCAATAGCATAAGGACGCATTTCCAATGATCGACCCGCTCGCCGCTCTTGTCCCCGTCGTCGTCGAACAGACGAGCCGCGGCGAACGCAGCTTTGATATTTTCTCACGCCTGCTGCGCGAACGGATCATCTTTGTCACCGGCGAGGTCGAGGATAATATGGCGTCGCTGATCACCGCCCAGCTGCTGTTCCTCGAATCGGAAAATCCGAAGAAGGACATCTATATGTACATCAACTCGCCGGGCGGCGTCGTGACGGCGGGCATGGCGATCCACGACACGATGCAATATATCCGCCCGCGCGTCGGCACCGTGTGCATCGGCCAGGCCGCGTCGATGGGCAGCTTCCTGCTCGCGGCGGGCGAACCTGGGATGCGCGTCGCGCTGACCAACGCCCGCGTGATGGTCCACCAGCCATCAGGCGGTGCGCGCGGCATGGCGTCGGACATCGAAATCCAGGCCCGCGAAATCCTGCGCATCCGCAAGCGGATGAACGACCTGTATGTCAAATATACCGGCAAGTCGCTGAAAGACATCGAAAAGGCCATGGACCGCGACACCTTCCTCGAGGCCGACGAAGCCAAGGCATTCGGGCTGGTCGATCATGTCTATGACCGCCGCCCCGGCGCGGTCGAAGGCGATGCCGCGAAGGATCTGGGCGAAGGCCCCACGCCCTGATTGCGCTGCCGATCCCAAAGATCGACACCCCGGACTTGATCCGGGGTCCATTGCTACGAAGCGACGATGGATGCCGGATCAAGTCCGGCATGACGAAAGACGGGATTGGTAACCGCATTTGTTGACGCTCGTTTGGTGCCATGATGCTAGGCGGGACATTGCCGCGATGTCACCCAATTGCCATATTGTAATTGGGTGACCGCGGGCTAGGATAAGGACGGCACCGCCATTTCGGCGCCTGCCAAAGGAAGTTTTATGACGAAATTGAGCGGCTCGGACAGCAAGAGCACCCTCTATTGCTCCTTCTGCGGCAAGTCGCAGCACGAAGTCCGCAAGCTGATTGCCGGCCCCACCGTGTTCATCTGCGACGAATGTGTCGAACTGTGCAACGACATCATCCGCGAAGAGATCAAGGGCGGGGTTGCCGCGCGCAAGGACGGCGCAGTGCCGACACCGCTGGAAATCTGCCAGCATCTCGACGCCTATGTGATCGGCCAGAACAAGGCCAAGCGCGTGTTGTCGGTTGCGGTCCACAATCATTACAAGCGCCTCGCCAATTCAGGCCGCGGCGACGAGGTCGAACTGGCGAAGTCGAACATCCTGCTCGTCGGTCCGACCGGCAGCGGCAAGACCTTGCTCGCGCAGACGCTCGCACGCTTCCTCGACGTGCCCTTCACCATGGCTGACGCGACGACGCTGACCGAGGCCGGTTACGTCGGCGAGGACGTCGAGAACATCATCCTCAAGCTGCTCCAGTCGTCCGACTATAATGTCGAAAAGGCGCAGCGCGGCATCGTTTACATCGACGAGATCGACAAGATCAGCCGCAAGGCCGAAAATCCGTCGATCACCCGCGACGTGTCGGGCGAAGGCGTGCAGCAGGCGCTGCTCAAGCTGATGGAAGGCACGACCGCGAGCGTTCCGCCGCAGGGCGGCCGCAAGCATCCGCAGCAGGAATTCTTGCAGGTCGACACGACGAACATCCTGTTCATTGCCGGCGGCGCGTTTTCGGGCCTCGAAAAGATCATCGGCGACCGCTTGCAGGGCAAGTCGATCGGTTTCGGCGCGCATGTTGCGGGACCGGACGAGCGCCGCATGGGCGAAGTGCTGAAGAGCATTGAGCCTGAAGATCTGCTGAAATTCGGCCTGATCCCAGAATTCGTCGGCCGTCTGCCCGTCATTGCGACGCTCGAGGATCTCGACATCGATGCGCTGGTCAAGATCTTGGGCGAGCCCAAGAACGCGCTGGTGAAGCAGTATCGCAAGCTGTTCGATCTGGAAGAGGTCGTGCTGACCTTTACCGACGATGCGCTGGTCGCGGTCGCCAAGAAAGCGATCGAACGCAAGACTGGCGCCCGCGGGCTGCGCTCGATCGTCGAGGCGATCCTGCTCGACACAATGTTCGATCTGCCCGACCTGACCGATGTGGTCGAGATCGTCGTCGACAAGGACGTCGTCGAGGGCCGCAAGGATCCAGTCCGCGTCTATGCCGACAAAGCAAAGGAAGTGGCGGGCGACGCCGCCTGACCCCGAGTCGGCGGGGGGCGCCCCGGGGGTTTAAAATATTTTTTATATAGGAAAAGCGAAGTGTAAAGAAAAA
>NZ_JAIBES010000005.1 GCF_019459305.1 Sphingopyxis sp.
TGAGTTTTGCAACACAAGCTTACCGAAGTTCGCCGATGACCACCCGCGAAACTGACCGGACACTACAGCGCTTTTTCGATTAGCGCGTGTCCGGTCAGCTTCGCTACCGGCAGAAGCTACACCACCGCCGGGGACACGACCAGCGCGTCCTTTGTGTGGCTCCTCCAGCTTTCGGCGCCGCCCAGATGTGACTGAGGCGACGGCCGAAGCCGGATGTTGGAAACCCGCTGCAACAACGAGCGCATACGCCTCTACCGGCAAGCCGGCTGGAAATGCGCGTATGCCACCCGGCCGAATGACCATGGCAGTTGCAGAGGGGTTTCCACGCCCCGCTCCTGCATCACTCAGGAGCACGGGGACAATTGACGAAGGTGCGGACAAGCAAGCCATTGGCAGGCCTGATGCCGACTACATTCGGCCAGCGAGGCGTTCTTCAATAAGACCGGTAATATCATTTGCCGCTTGGATTTGTGAAGAACGGGCGAGATGGGCATATCGTGCCGTCGTCTGCACTTGGGTGTGCCCCAAGAGCTTTCCGATAATCGGAAGGCTCATCCCGTTGCTCACTGCAACGCTAGCAAACGTGTGTCGGATGTCATGGATCCGCGCGTCTTTCAAGCCGGCGCGGCCTCGCACCCGCTGCCAAAAGGGTTGCAGGTCAGTAAGGTGCTTTCCTTCAACTCGGCCAGCGATGACATACGGGTTGTCCGGCACTCGCTCTAGATTGGCAAGCACTTGGACGGCCGCAGCTCCAAGGCTCACAATCTTAGGGCCCGTCTTGCTGTCCGGCAGTTGCAACGCGGATTGATCCAGATTCACATAGCTCCACTGTAGGGTCATTATTTCTTGGAGGCGGCAGCCGGTGAACAAAAGAAGCCGAACAGCCGCGATGGCTGAGGGGAGTTCGATCCGCTCGGCTTCCATTTCATTCAGAACGCGCCCGATCGCGCCCAGCTCGCTCGACGAAAAGAAGCGCTCACGCATTGTCTCGGGGTACTTTTTGATGTGGCGGCGGGGGTTCGTGAACTCGGGGCGGAGGCCCCAGAGCTCGGCAAGATTGAACATCTTCGAGATGATCTCAATGTTGCGATTGGCTTGGTACGGCCGGTCCCGGTGGTCGTGGTGAAACTTGGCGATGTCCGCCCTGGTCACATCGAGAATTCGCTTCTGGCCGATGGCTGGCAAGATGAAGATCTTTAGGTTTCGACGATATTCCTTAGCGGTCGATGCCTTGAGGTGAACCGCGATGTGTTCGGCGTCGAACCGCTCAGCCAGCTCTTTTACGGTGATCGCAGTGCGGCGCTCACGAACTTCCGCGAGAGGGTCGATGTACTGTCGTAGTTTAGCGAGGGCCTGCAGGGCTAAGCCGCGTGCTTGGTCGACGGTAATCGCACCAAACTGACCCATGCCCATCCGCCTAGAGATTTTGCAGTATCGATATTGCAGCACGAACTTTTTGCGGCCGCTGGGTAGTACTCGGACGCCAAAGCCCGAAAGCTCGGAATCCCAAACAAAATAGTCGCTATCGCGTATGTCTAATGCTTCAATGGATCGCTTCGTAAACTTGGGCATTTGTTCCTCCTGTTACCAGTCGGGTCCCGCGCCGCTCACCGTAAGCAAATGGTAAGCAATAGGGTGAGTGTCGGTGCGGAACCGTGCGTACGTACACAGTCGCAACACGCGAGATTAGTCAACGTAACGCGCTGAAAATAAGCGTTATTGCGTGCTAGTGAGGAGTCCTGCGGACATGGCGGGGGCACGCCTCATAACCTGAAGGTCGGAGGTTCAAACCTGCGGATTCCGGGATCATCACGCGCAGTGTTCCGATTTGATCGTGCCAAGCATTCCGATGCGATGCCGCTCGGGTAAAATGTCAGAGCCTTGTCGATTAACGGCGCCTTCTTTGTGGAAGGAGTCGCTGATGCCATCATCACGTTGCCCGCCATGGCAGCATGATCAACCCGGCTTGGCCGAAGATCGCTAACCCTACGCCAGCGAACCTACACCACCAAATGGGACACGACCACGCCCTGGTTTCCAACAAATTTGCGGTGATCGACTCGGCATAGTTTTACGCTGCTCCCCTGCACTCATCGCAGAGGAGGAAGCTATGACGCTGGATGATTTTGAACGGAAGCTGGACGATCCGCGATTTGCGGACGGGGTCATTCAGGGACTGCCTCGACCTGTATACGGCGGCTGCGCAACGACGGCTACCCTTTCTCGACGCGCTGTAGCCAGCGGCTGCTGAGCGATCATAGGTCGGCCTCCTGCCGGAGCCCATCGAGCCATTCGCGCGACACCGTCTCGACCGTGTCGCGCAACATGGTGACCGCTGACCTGATCGCCTGCAGATCGTTGCTGTCGATGGCGTACGCAGCCGAGTAGCGCGCCTCGACATAAGCGCGTTTTGCCAACTCGAAGCGGCGGCGGTCGAGCTTCGTCGCCCTTGGCCAAGCCTCGACGAGCCGCGTCTCCCGGTCTTCCGCCAGCGAACGCAAAAACTTCAGATTATGCGAGCGCGGAACATAGTGGCTGCGTACCAGCAGGAAGCAGGTGTAGGCGCGTTCGGCGGCCTGGTGGAGCAGGAAAGCAGCATCGTTATTCTCCCCCTCCTGGATAGCGTAGTTCGCCAGCTTGATCCCACTATCAACCTTTGCCAGCCAGTCCGCAAAATAACTGCTGGCCATTTCATAGGCATCAGATGCCGTCAGCGGCATCGGCGTGGTCAGTTCACTGCCGGGCAGGTCGTAAAGCACGATGCCGTCGCGCGCGATGTCGACCCAAAAATATTCGCCCCGCTTCAGCCCGCGGTTCACCTCCTCGAGCGTGTGGACAATGATGTTAACGGGCCGCGCGATCTCCGCATCGCGCAGGATCTTATCCTCGGCGACATACCAATATTCGGCAATATCGGTGAGATTGGCGTGGCTGACGATGATCAGCAGATCATAATCCGACTGATAGCCATTCTCGGGCTCGTCGACCCAGTCGCCGCGCGCATAGCTGCCGAACAGA
>NZ_JAIBES010000024.1 GCF_019459305.1 Sphingopyxis sp.
GTCTTGCCGCGGCCGGGCCGTGCTTTGCGCCGGGGGCGGTCGCGCCGTTAACCCCCCATGCGGCTATTTTGGCACCGTGCGCGGCGCGCGACGGCGGTGCGCCGCCGATCCGCTCGCGCAGCCATGCATCACCGCGCCAGATGCGGCCGCTTGGCTGGCCGTCGCTGTCGAGCTCGACGCTGCCGGGATACGGCGGTGCGCCGAGTTTTGCGATCGCCGCGCTGTTCAGCAGCCAATAGGCCCCGGTGCGGTCCTGAATACGGAGCGGGTGACCGGGCATCCAGGCGTCGAGCATGGCGCGCTCGGGCAGGCCAGCGATCCGCTCGTCATAACCGATCGCGCGCACCCAACTGCCGGGCGCTCGGGCATCCGCGCGCAGTCGGGCAATGGCAGCATCTGCGTTAGCAGTGCCCGTCAGATCGACCGAATCCATCCGCGCCGCGGTGGCCATCAAATGAAGGTGATGGTCGTGCAGACCCGTCCCGGCGGTCTGCCCGCGCGCGTCATACTCCGGTCCGGAGCCGTGGATATCCAGCCCGATGGCGGCGATCCGTCCGTCGCTTACGCCGACCTCCAGCCTCGCGCCCTCCGCGTCGCGGGCGTTACGGATAATGAGGTCGAAGCGCTCACGCATCAGAGCACCGTCGCAAATTTTGCGGCGGTGGGCGCGAGCGGGACATCGAGCAACCCACATTGCTTCGAAGCGAGCGCTTCCAGCGCCAGCGTCGCCGCGGTCAATCCGGTCAGTGGGTCGGCCAAGGCGTCACCGATAAAGCTTGGCGTATTATTGCTCCACCCGACGAGCCCGCCTGCCGCCGCGCAATCGTCGCCGAAGCCAACGCGCATCGCTGCGTCGCCACCCCAGCCGTGCGCGGTGATCGCGATCCAGAGCAACCCAGGATTGATCGCGAACAACCGCTGCTCATCCAGCCCAAGCTTCGCCAGTGCGTGCGGACGCCCCGATGTTATCAACACGCGCGCGTCGCTGATCAAAGCAAGCAATTCGGCGGTATGGAGCGCCATGCTTAGCCGCCGTTTGCGGCCATTGAGTCGCGCGTCGAGCCGGGGCGTATGGACCGGGGTGGGGTCGGGCCGTGTGGGGCTTTCGACCTTTACGACCTCGAGTCCCGCTTCGCCGAGCAGCGCGCCGCAATAGGGTCCAGCCCAGAGCGCCGAAAGATCGAGTATGAAGCCATTGTCGCGCCCGCCGCCGGTCAGCTCCTGCGGAGCCAGCGGCGCCGCTTCGCCTACGCGCGCGACGGGCAGGTGCAACAGGATCGCGGCATCGACCATCTCGGCGGCCGTCCGATGCGCCGCGCTATGGGCGATCGCTTCCCACGGGTCGTCACCGAACGTCGTGCCGGTCCAGGCTGGAACAAGGTCGCGGTCGTCGTCGCGCGTGAGCGAAACGGCGATCCATCCATCATGACACGGCACAAGGCGGCAGTGGCGATTGGGCGAGCATAAGCCGGGCTCGTCAAGGGTGAGATCGTCGGTGCGCGATAAGGCGTCGCGCGCGTCGAATGCGATTGCCCTTCCCGACGCCGCAATCAGCCTTACGCCCGCATCCGCCACAATATCGAGGAGCGCTGTCATCGCTCGTCGTCGATCGCATGGACAAGTCCCCAATCGAGCGCCTGCGCTGCGCCGACCCGCCGCGCCGAAAGGAGCATCCACATGGTGCGGTGGCGTCCGATCGCTCTTGCCACAGTGGCGGTGCCGCCCGCGCCTGGGATCAGGCCCATGGCCAACTCCGGCAGCTGGAACCAGCTGTCTATCGCTGCGGTCCGCCTGTGCGCGGCGGCGGCTAACTCGATCCCGGAGCCGACGCATGCCCCGTGCAGGCGCACCTCTGCTCGTTCGCCGAGCGCATCGAGCGCGCGGGCGTTGCTGTGCAATGTTCGCACGAGATGCGCTTCGGCCAGATCATGCGCCGTCCCGAATTCGGTGAGATCGCCGCCGGTCGAGAAGCATTTGCCTGCACTTTGCAGGCGAACCGTCGGCCGGCTCGGGTCGTCGAGCGCATTCGCCAAAGCTTCGTACAGCGCGTCGCGCATCGCCGCGGTCATCGCGTTGCGATTCGCCGGATCGTTCAGCGTCAGCGTAATGCGGTCACCGTCGCGCTCGATGAGCAGTGGCGTTGCCGGACTGGGCGAGGGCAACCCACTATCGTTTTCCCTGCGCCACCGCGCGAATTCCGCACCGCCCAGCAACGCCGAATAGGCGAAGGATTCGATCGTCAGTGCATCGGCAAGGGGCAGCGCTGCGGTCAGCCGTAGCACGGCGGCCGCGATCGTCGATGCTTGCGGGTTTTTGCGGACGGCTTCCGCCAGCCGTTCAACCGCTACGCCGAAATGTTCTGCGTCGAGCGACACCCATGGGGACGGCGAACAGCTCGCCACCGTCAGCATCATGTCGAAATCGTCGGGCGCCGTGACGGGCAGCACACCCTCGCGGTCGACACCGATCACCACTGCCTGGATCGGCACATCCTGTCGTCGCCATATCGCGGCATCGACAACCAGCACCGGCTGCCCGCCGGGGGCCGAGAGTCGGTCGGCGTCGAGATGGTCGGGGCCGGTCATGAGCCTTGTTAATCGGCGCAGACGGCTTCCGCCAGTTCGGCCTTCAATATCCGGCGCAGCAGCTTACCCGTTTCGTTATAGGGAAGCTCGTCGCGAACGAACCATGCCTCGGGCGTCTTGGTCGATCGCAGTCTTTCGCGTATCGCCGTCGCCATCGCAGCGGTGTCGGGAGCGCCCGACCGCGATACGATCACCGCGACAACCTTTTCGCCCCAGCGTTCGCAAGGGATGCCGAGCACCGCGCAATCGGCGATGTCATCGAAACTGCGCAGCAGATCCTCGATCTCACCCGGTGAGATATTTTCGCCGCCTCGCACGATTACATCGTCCAAGCGTCCTTCGACGAAGAGATATCCGCCTTCGTCGATCCAGCCAGCATCGTTGGTTGCGAACCAACCGTCTTCGGCGATGGCTTTTTTGTGCAGATATTCGCCCGAGACCTGTTCGCCGCGGACGTGGATCTCGCCATGCTCGCCGGTGCCGCAGGGTGTGCCGTCGTCGCGGCGGATCTCAAGTTCGATGCTTGGCAGCGGTTGGCCGACCGATGCGATTCGTCGCCGGATTATTGGATCGTCGGAGGCGAAGGCGGCGCGATGATCGTCGGCGCCGAGCAGTGAAATCGTCGAACTGGTTTCGGTGAGGCCATAGGCGTTGACGAACGCGACATGAGGCAACATCGCCAACGCGCGCACGATGACAGTCTCGGGCATCTTGCCGCCGCCGTAGGAAAGGGCGCGGAGAGCGGGTAGCGTCTCGCCGGTAGCTGCCATTACGTCGAGAATGCGATCGAGCATTGTCGGCACCACCATCGCATGTGTGATGCCTTCGGCGGCGGCCGTGGCGACCCAGTCTTCGGCGGTGAAGGCGGGCAGGTAGACGATCCGCCGCCCGCCATAGGCTGCAGTCAAGATCGCCGAAATCCCGGCGATATGATAAGCGGGGACGCTGACCAGCGTCGCTTCGTCTTCGTCGGCGCCGAGGAATTCGACGCTCGCCATCACGTAGGAGGTGAGGTTGGCGTGGCGGAGCACCGCGGCCTTGGGATCACCCGTGGTGCCGCTCGTAAACAGCAGCACCGCGATATCGTTTTCGGCTTCGGGCGGTTCATGGGTGTCGGGGGTGGGCCCGGCCATGAACTCGGCTTCGAAATCGCTTCGCGCGATCAGCTCGACGCCCGCCGCCGCCGCGATTCGCGGCAGCATATCGTCGTCCACGATCAGGATTGACGGCGCGCTCCTCGCGACAAGCTTGTTAAGCTCGCCGTCGCTGAGACGATAATTGAGAGGCACGAACGGCGTGCCCGCCATCCCGCAAGCGAAGAACAGGACGGGAAGCGCGGTGCCGTTCATGCCGAGGAAGGCGGTGTTTGCCTTGCCCTGGCCGGCCAGCCACGCGGCGACGCAGCGCGCGCGGGCGCGATATGAGTTAAAATCGAACGCGTCGTCGCCGCAGCCCAGCGCCGCTCGGTCGGGGCAGGCATCGGCAGCAATATCGAGGAGCAACGAGGTCCGCATGATTGTCAGTCCGAGGCGGGCAGCGGCTTGGCGCCCTTGATTGTCATCGCGGCGCCGTTGAAGGCAAGCGACCCCTTACCAGGCTTGGCGCCGAGCACCTCCAGCCCGCTTTCCTCGTCGACGTAGCGTTTGCCGATCGCAACGCTGTCGGCAAAGGCCGCGTCAATCGAGCCGCTCGGCGCCACCGGATCGTCGATCGGCACCACCGCCGCACCGCCGCACTGCAGCTCGCCCGGTGTCTTGGGCGGGCGGACGACCACGAGTTGGGCATCGCATACCGCGCTCTTCCAGCGCGAACCCGGTTTCAGGTCCATTATCCTCATATCCTTTCCCACAGCACGCGAAGGTCTGGCCGTCGTGTCGGCTTACATTGGTCAATATGTCAATCGACATAGAAAGTAAACGTAGTTATATAACTCAAAAATACTGGAGAGGTTGGCGATGCATCCAAGATTGTTCGCGCGCGAGGCCGCCGATCGTCCGGCGCTGATTATGGCGGCCGATGGATCGGCGACCAGTTATGGCGAGCTCGAGTCAGCGGCGAACCGCGGGGCGCAGATGCTCCGCGCGCGCGGGTTAGCGACCGGCGATACGGTGGCGATCTGGCTGAAAAACTGTCTGGAGTTCTATCAGATCTACTGGGCGGCACAACGGGCAGGCCTCTATATCTGCCCAATTTCAACGCATCTTACAGCGGACGAGGGGGCCTTTATCCTGAACGACAGTGGCGCGAAGCTGCTCGTCACGCACGCCGACGTTCCGGCTGCAGGCGTGTTGATTGCAGGCCGGGCATCGCTGGCGCCCGGTGTTTCGCATATTTTCGACATCGGCTCGGCGCTGGACGGCGCGGAGCCCTGGCATCGGTCGCTTGGCGGCTATCCGTCGACGCCAATTGCCGACGAAAGCGCAGGTTTTCATATGGTCTATTCGTCGGGAACGACGGGGCGTCCGAAGGGAATCCGGCTCCCGCTGACTGGTGGTCCGGCAGATGAGCCGCATATGCTCGCTGACCGGATTTCCGGGCGATACGGCGTGGGCGAAGGGAGCATTCTGCTTTGTCCGGCGCCGCTCTATCACACCGCCCCGCTCGCCTATGGAATGGCGGCGCACCGGTTGGGCGCGACGCTCGTCATCATGGACAAGTTCGATGCCGAGGAAACACTGCGGCTGGTCGAGCACTATCGCGTTTCCTTCATGCAGATGGTGCCGACGATGTTCATTCGTTTGCTGGCGCTGCCGGCCGAGACGCGCAACCGCTACGACCTTAAGTCGCTGGAAAAGATAGTGCACGCGGCGGCGCCTTGCCCCATTGAGGTGAAGCGGCAAATGATCGAATGGCTCGGTCCGATCATCTACGAATATTATGGGGGATCGGAAGGGAATGGATCGACATTCATAACGCCGCAGGAATGGCTCGCGAAGCCGGGTTCGGTTGGTCGCGCCGATTGGGGAACGCTTCATATCTGCGGCGAAGATGGTGGCGAACTGCCCGCGGGGTGCGACGGCCTCATCTATTTCGAAGGCGGTTGGGATTTTCAGTATTTGAACGACGCCGAAAAAACGCTGGATGCGCGCCATCCCGACCATTCGGGCTGGAGTACTCTCGGCGATATCGGTCACATCGACGATGACGGCTATCTTTTCCTCACCGACCGCAAAAGCTTCATGATTATTTCGGGCGGCGTGAACATCTATCCGCAGGAGACAGAGAATCTCCTGATCCTGCATCCGGAAGTCGCTGATGCCGCGGTGATCGGCGTCCCCCATCCGGAAATGGGCGAGGAAGTTAAGGCGGTTGTCCAGCCGCATCGCTGGGAGGACGCAGGGCCCCAATTAGCCGCTCGTCTCATCGAGCATTGCCGCGCCAATCTCAGCCATTTGAAATGCCCGCGCTCGATCGATTTCGATCCGGCCCTTCCGCGGCACGAGACCGGAAAGCTCTACAAGCAGGAAATCCGAAAACGTTACTGGTCCTGACAAAGCAGGCTCCTACGAATTACGATCAATGCCGATTTGCGGATCGGTGCCGCCAATTCGCTCGAAGTAATGCGCTATTGCGCTCCCCATCGTTTCGACCCAATCCTTGTCAGGCAGGGCATTTTCAATTTCAATCAAGATGTGCATTCTTCCGACCCCACGGACCGCAATTCCGCGAGTTTCCGCCTCGGCCAGCGCGTACCGAAGGTCACGGCTTCTGCAGGAAAGGAGCAGGTTGACGCCCTCGCCGAAAGCTTCGGGCGCCGCAGCGCATAGGTCCGGCAGCTCTGCCAACCGATTGCGGAACGTGGAGATGTCGGTCACCTGATATTCCCTCGAGGTGGAAAGCGACGATTGCATCGTCTGATGAATTGGTCTGCTTCCGGGCCATTCCCAGCCAGCTTGTTGCCGCGTACATGCCCCGCCAGCGTCGCCGCATCGAGTTGACCAGCGTCTGTCCTGGCGTTCTCGTCCTCGCTTATGGCTGGGCGGCCTTCCAGTCGCGCTTGATTTTCTTGGCGAGGCTCCATTTGTGGACCTCGGTCGGGCCGTCGTAGATGCGGAACGCGCGGATTTCGCGGAAGGTCTGTTCGACGATGGTGTCGCGGGTGACGCCGGTGCCACCCATCACCTGGACGCAGCGATCGGCGATCCGCATCAACGCTTCGGACACGGCGACCTTCGTCATGGAGCTTTCGACGGTGCCAAGCGACCCGGTGTCGAGCACGCCTGCGCACCAGTCGATCATCAGTTCGGCCTGCTTCAGGTCGATCATGTTTTCGGCGAGCATGAAGCCGACGCCCTCATGATCGACGAGTGGCTTGCCGAACGCGTGGCGACGATTGGCATAGTCGGTGGCGATCTCGTTGGCGCGGATGCAGCAACCGAGCCATCGCATGCAATGAGTCAAGCGCGCGGGGGCAAGACGGACCTGCGCATATTTGAAGCCCTCACCGGGATTGCCGAGCATCTGTTCGGCGGAAACGCGCAGATTGTCGATAGTGATTTCGGCATGACCGCCAGTCATTGAGCTGTCGATAGTGTCCAGGACGCGGTCGATGCGGATGGCGGGGTGGGGCAGGTCGACGAGGAACATGCAGGCGCCTTCGTCGGACTTCGCCATGACGATGCCTACCTTGGCGCCTTCGGCGCCGGTGATGAACGCCTTGCGGCCGTTGATGACCCAATGGTTGTCATCCTGTCTGCAAGTCGTCTGCATCATCGAGGGGTCGGATCCGGCGCCTCCTTCGCTGGCCGGTTCGGTCATGAAGAAGGCCGAGCGGGCGGTGCCGTCGATCATAGGTGCAAGGAAATGCGCCTTTTGTTCAGCAGATCCCATCTTGCCGAGCAGGAACATGTTGCCCTCGTCTGGCGCGGCGGTGTTTACGGCGAGCGGACCGAGCGGGGACAGGCCTGAACGCGTTAGGACAAAGGCTGTTTCCGCATGGCTCAGATGGCTGCCGTCGGGCAAGATATGCGGTGTCAGCACGCCTGCAGCGTGTGCTTTGTCGCGCATTTCGACGACCAGGTCGTCGGATGGACCATGGCTGCCGCACCGCGGATCGGGTTCATAGGGAACGATGACGTCGCGGACAAAAGCTTCGACGCGGTCGCCGATTTCGCGGGCGCGGGCGGTAACGGTCATTCTGGTATCTCCGATTGTCTGCTTCCGTCAATTGACACGGTCGCAATGGGACGGTGTCCGGCGTGCGTACCGCCTATTCGATTCGATTATGCGCGTCGATCCTTGAGAACGAGCGTTAAGGGGATAGTTCGCCAGACCGACCTTTGCGATCGCGTGGCTTTTTCTCGTCATGGCAGCAGCAGCCACCTTTAATTGTCATTTAGTACTACAGTTGCATTTATCATCAAAATCTGATTCTCTCGCGATAGATTGGCGGGGGATCGGATCATGGCGGTTGCGGAGTGGGCGGGAACGCTTGTCGATTGGCGGGCGGCGCTTGATGAGTTGAAGGAGTATCTGGC
>NZ_JAIBES010000096.1 GCF_019459305.1 Sphingopyxis sp.
CCCCCCCCCCCCCCCCCCCCCCCCCCCCCCCCCCCCCCCCCCCCCCCCGACGATGACGCCGGACCAGTACATCAATAACCCCGAATATATGCTCAACCTCGACCTTTCGACCGGTGGCCGGGTGGTGATCCAGCTCTATCCAAATGTCGCGCCGAACCATGTCGAGCGGCTGAAGCTGCTGGCGCGCGCCGGGTTTTATGACGGGATCAAGTTCCACCGCGTGATCGACGGCTTCATGGCGCAGACCGGCGACCCAAGCGCAACCGGGCAGGGCGGGTCGCAGCTGCCTGACCTCAAGGCCGAATTCAACGTCACCCCGCATCTGCGCGGCACGCTGTCGATGGCGCGCGCGGAAAGCGAAGACAGCGCCAACAGCCAGTTCTTCATCATGCTCCAGCCCCGCTTCGCGCTCGACAACCGCTACACCGCCTTCGGCCGGGTCGTGTCGGGCATGCAATATGTCGATGCGATCCAGAAGGGCGAGCCGCCCGCGGTGATGTCACGCATGGTCCAGGTGTCGGTCGCTGCCGACAACAAACCGATGCCGCCGGCGTCGGCACTTCTCGAAGCGGTTCCCGCTCCGGCGCCCGCCGCCGAAATCACCGCCGACCAGCTCAACGCGCCGATCCGTTAAGCCGACCATCGGCGCGAGGATCCATGCGCGTCGACGCCTTCGATTTTGACCTGCCGAACGAACGGATCGCGCTACGCCCGGCGCGGCCGCGCGATGCGGCGCGGATGCTCGTGGTCGATGGCGACAGGATCGTCGATGCCGGAGTCGGCGACCTGCCCGCCTGGCTGCACCCCGGCGACTGCCTGGTATTCAACGACACGCGCGTGATCCCGGCCCAGTTGGAGGGGTGGAGGGGTGCCGCGAAGATCGGCGCGACGCTGCACAAGCGCATCGACCTGCGCCGCTGGCAGGCCTTCGTCCGCAACGCCAAGCGGCTGCGCGTCGGCGAGACGGTTGATTTCGGGTCGGAGGTATCCGCGCTAGCCGAGGAGCGGCTTCCCGACGGCAGCTTCATCCTTTCGTTCGCGGGCGACGAGCCGGTTGAAGCCCTCCTCGAACGCGCGGGAACGATGCCGCTGCCGCCCTATATCGCGGGCAAGCGCGCCACCGACGAGGAGGACCGGTCCGATTACCAAACGATGTTCGCCGCGAAAGACGGCGCCGTTGCCGCACCCACGGCGGCATTGCACTTCACGCCGGGTCTGCTCGCTGCGCTCGCGGCGGTGGGAATCGCGACCGAAACGCTGACGCTGCACGTCGGCGCCGGCACCTTCCTGCCGGTCAAGGCCGATGACACCGAAGATCATGTGATGCATGCCGAATGGGGGCGGATCGAGGCCGACACCGCGGCGCGGCTGAACGCGGTACGCGCTGCGGGCGGGCGGATCATCGCGGTCGGCACCACCAGCCTGCGCCTACTCGAAAGCGCGGCGCAGGACGACGGCACGATCGCCGCATTCGTGGGCGACACCGCGATCTTCATCACCCCCGGTTACCGGTTCAGGGCGATCGACGGGCTCCTGACCAACTTCCACTTGCCGCGTTCGACGCTGTTCATGCTGGTCAGCGCGCTGATGGGGCTGGAGATTATGCAGGCGGCTTACGCCCATGCGATCGCGAACGATTACCGCTTTTACAGCTATGGCGATGCAAGTCTGCTGCTGCCTGTACGCGCTGTGTAGGTGTGCTGTCTCCGCCAGCCGCCTGTGTTCGACTGATTCGGGATGATGATCTTGGCGGTGTCGATGCCGGTGACTGGCTTGGATATCCGAAGTAACGGTGCGCTTGTGCATCGACCCGGATCGCTGAAGGCGCCTTAGCGACCGCCAAATTTGGCATCGTGACGTTGGTGTAGCGAGCCGTCTATTTACATTATCGCAATTCCTTGCGCCCATAACATTGGTCAGTGTGGGGGCCAGCAAGAGTTTGACTTGATGGAATTGTCATCGCAGATCGAATCCGGCGAGCGGGGGGGTGATGGTGGCGATGAGGGTCAGCGCGGTTTTTTCGGCCTGATCGGATCGCGCATCGGCAAACCGCGCAGCGACGTCGCGCCAAACTTGCACACCCGCGAAGCGTTGCTGCTGCTCCAGAATTACGAGGAGAGCGGACAGGGCTGGTTCTGGTCGACCGATGTCAGGGGACGGCTGACCTATATCACCGATTCGGTCGCGCGGCTGATGGGGCGGACCAGCGGCCAATTGCTTGGCACCAGCTTTACCGAGCTGTTCCTCCCCGTCGACAGCCATGGCGAACGCCAGCGTACCTTGCCGTTCCTGCTGACCAAACAATCCAAGTTCGACGAGCTGCCACTTCGCAGCGCGTTCGAGGGCGACGATCGCTGGTGGGCGATTTCCGGGCGGCCACAGTTCGACGGTAGCGGCAAATTCACCGGCTATCGCGGCAGCGGCACCGACGTTACCGCGCAGCGGCGATCGGCCGAGGATGCTTCGCGCCTCGCGCTCTATGATTCGCTGACCGGACTCGCCAATCGCTTCAACATCTCGAAAAAGCTGGACACAACGCTCGCCGCCTTTGCCCAGCAGCAGCGTGTGTGTGCAATCATGCTGCTCGATCTCGACCGCTTCAAACAGGTCAACGACACGCTCGGGCATCCGGCAGGCGACTCGCTGCTCAAGCAGGTTGCCCAGCGGCTGCTGAAGATTGTTGGCGACAAGGAGATGGTCAGCCGCCTCGGCGGTGATGAATTCCAGATCATCCTTCCCGACGTCGATGACCGCGGCAAGCTCGGCGACATGGCGGCCGACATCATCGCCAGCCTTTCGCAACCCTATTCGGTCGAAGGTAGCCGCTGTATCATCGGCGCCTCGGTCGGGGTTGCAATTGCACCCTTCGACGGGCTGACCAGCGACGATCTGGTCCGCAACGCCGATCTCGCGCTGTATGCAGCAAAGGGCAACGGGCGCGGCCGGTTCAGCTTCTATTCGAGCGAACTGCACCAGGCCGCGGAAATTCGCCGCGCACTCGAAGACGATTTGCGCGACGCGCTCGCCCGTGGCGAAATGGAGCTACGATACCAGCCCGTCGTCAACGCCAAGTCGAATATGGTGACCGGAGTCGAGGCACTCGTGCGCTGGACGCATCCCGATCGCGGCGTAATTTCGCCGGGCGTCTTCATCCCGATCGCCGAGGAAGCCAATCTGATCTGGCCGCTCGGCGAATGGGTGCTGCGCAAGGCGTGCGAGGATGCGGTCAATTGGCCCGGCGAGATGCGCGTCGCGGTCAATGTGTCGCCGATCCAGTTTGCCAACGAGGATTTGCCGAAGATTGTCGCCAGCGCGCTTGCGACAACGGGGCTGGCGCCCGACCGGCTTGAGCTGGAAATCACCGAAAGCGTGTTCCTGGGCGATTCGGCTGACACAGCCAAAATGTTCAAGGCGCTCAATGCGCTCGGCGTCCGTCTTGCACTCGACGATTTCGGTACCGGCTATTCGTCGCTCAGCTATTTGCAGACCGCGCCGTTCGACAAGATCAAGATCGACCAGAGTTTTGTGCGCGACGCGACGGTGCCGGGGTCACGCAACGGTGCGATCATCGCGGCGATCGTCGCGCTTGCCGAGGCGCTGGAGATGGAGACAACCGCCGAGGGGATCGAATCGCTCGACCAGCTCGAGCTCATCCGCAAGCTCAACGTCAGCCATGTCCAAGGCTATGTTTATAGCAAGCCAGTGCCGCATATAGAGTTGCTCGAACATGCCGAGGCGGGCTCGTGGATAATCAAGCCGGCCGGACCGGCGCGCCAGCGCAACGATCGTTTCTCGCTGTTCCGTACTGTCGGGGCGATCCACGACAATCATCGCTATAATGTCGTCATCCGCAACCTGTCGTCGACCGGCGCCTTTATCGAGGGCATTTTGAATGTCCCGCCCGGCACCCAATTTGTTATCGATTTCGGAGAGGGGCAGCTCGTCACCGCCACCGTCCGCCGGTCGATGAAGCACCAACAGGGGGTCGAATTCGAACAAACGATGGTCAGCGATGGCAATGGCGGGCTGTGTACGCGGCACCGCGTGTCGCCCTATCTGATCGCCGCGGCGACGCAATCGACCGCCGCGATGGCGCTGCCGATGTTCACGACGACGAGCGACTGGAAGGCCGCCTGACGGACAGAGGGGAACCGTCCGCGCGATTGCCCGTTCTGCTCCCAAACAGGAGACGAACATGGCTGAAACAAAGATCTTTGCGCGGCTGAAAGCCGATCACGACCGCCACCGCAAACTGCTCACCCAGATCGACGAAACCAAGGGCGACAGCCCCGAGCGCGAAAAGCTGTTCGAGGCGTTTCGCGTCGAGGTGACCGCGCACGCGGCGTCGGAGGAAATGTCGCTCTATGCGACGATGCTCGGCAAGCCTGACCTGCGCGACGACGCGCAGCACAGCGTCTCCGAGCATAAGGAAATCGACGACCTGCTCACCGAGCTTTACGAGATGGACTTCGCCTCGACCGGCTGGTTGACCCGCTTTCGCACGATGAAAGATCGCTACCTTCACCATATCGACGAGGAGGAAGAAGAGATGTTTCCCGAGGCCGAAGAAGGATTGTCCGAGGCGAAGAAGACGGAGCTGTTGGCGATCTTTGAAAAGGAAAAACCGAAGGAAAAGGCCAAAGCAGCAGCTGACGAGCCTTCGAGTGAGGACGATAAGGAATAGTCGGTTCGAAATCCTCCCCATGGCGTCGCGACAAGGAAGATCGTCCATACCTCGACTTTTGCTCACCCCGCCGCCATAGGCGCGCCCGATGACCGACAGATTCACCTTTTCGATCGCCGCGACCGACGGCGCCGCGCGCACCGGCACAATTGCCATGCGGCGCGGCGACATCCGCACTCCCGCCTTCATGCCCGTCGGCACGGCGGCGACGGTGAAGGCGATGCGCCCTGCCGAGGTGCGCGCGACCGGCGCCGATATTATCCTCGGCAACACTTATCATCTCATGCTGCGCCCGACCGCCGAACGCATGGCGCGGCTAGGCGGCCTGCACAATTTCATGGGCTGGGACCGGCCGGTCCTGACCGACAGCGGCGGCTATCAGGTGATGAGCCTGTCGGCGCTGACCAAACAGAGTGAAGAGGGTGTCGCGTTCAAGAGCCACCTCGACGGTTCGAAGCATATGCTGACCCCAGAACGGTCGATGGAAATCCAGCGCCTGCTCGGCAGCGACATCGTGATGGCGTTCGACGAATGCCCGCCGAACGGCGTCGATGCCAAGCGCGCCGAGGCGAGCATGGAGCGTTCGATGCGCTGGGCGGCGCGCAGCCGCGCGGGGTTTGACGCGGGCGAAAAACATGCGGCGCTGTCGGCCTTGTTCGGGATCCAACAGGGCTCGCTCGACGAAAAGCTGCGCGCGCGATCGGCGGCGGCGCTGATCGACATTGGTTTCGACGGCTATGCGATCGGCGGCCTCGCGGTGGGTGAGGGGCAGGCGGCGATGTTCGGCGTGCTCGACTATGCACCCACCCAGCTTCCCGCGGACCGCCCGCGCTATCTGATGGGCGTCGGCAAGCCCGACGACCTGGTTGGCGCGGTCGCGCGGGGGGTCGATATGTTCGATTGCGTGCTGCCGACGCGGTCGGGACGCAATGGGCAGGCCTTTACCTGGGACGGGCCCATCAACATTCGCAACGCAAAGTTTGCCGAGGATCAGGCGCCGCTCGATGCGTCATGCGATTGCCCGGTCTGTACGACCTGGTCGCGCGCCTATCTGCATCACCTCGTCCGATCGGGCGAGATGCTCGGCGCGATGTTGATGACGCAGCATAATCTGCATTTCTATCAGGCGCTGATGCAGGCCATGCGCGTTGCCATTGCAGTAGGTAAGTTCGCGGCTTTTCAGCGTGATTTTGACGCGCGCTACCAGCGCTGACGTCAGTCGAGCTTGCTCAAAAGATCCAGCAGCGACTGGGGAATCGACTCGTCCACGGTGGATTCATAGGCGCGCCGCAGCGCGCCATTGACGTCCTGCGTCTTGGCTGGGGTTTTTCTCGTCGTATCCTTCCCCGAAGTCTCGCCGCTGGGCGAACCGGTTTTAGGCGACATTATCGGGGCATCCGCTTAACATGGGGCCTGTTGCTAACCGCGCATTTATCAAACCGCAATGGCGCGTTTGTTCTTCCCCATGAAACTAATTTGCGGCTAAATCGTTCCCATGGGGTGAAATTATGTCGGTGGGCGCGGCTGTGAGCCGTGTTTGCTGGGTTTTCGGCGGGTTAAGACCCGCATCAGGAGGGAAAATTATGTCATTGGGTCAGGCGATCGCCCCGCATCTTCCATATTTGCGACGTTATGGTCGGGCGATTTCGGGAAGCCAGCAGAATGGCGACGCGCTGGTTGCGCGTTTGCTCGAAACATTGGTCGCGGATCCCGCTGCGGTCGATACCGGAAACGACCTGCGCATCCAGCTGTACCGGATGGTCCATGACAATTTTGCGCTGATGGCAAATGGCACTGCGGCGGGCGACGCCGCCGACCTGACCGACATAGCGATCGCCGACGCGCGCCTGCGCCGCATTCCGTCGCTGGCGCGGCAGGCGCTGCTGCTGACCGCGGTCGAGGGCTTCAATGCCGAGGACACCGGCCGTATCATCGGCCGCGGTACCGACGAAGTGAAAACGCTGATCGCCGAGGCGACCGACGAAATCGACCGCCAGACCCGCGCGCGCATCCTGATCATCGAGGACGAGCCGATCATCGCGATGGATATCGAAATGATCGTCCGCGACCTGGGGCACGACGTCGTAGCAGTCGCCACCACGCATCGCGAAGCGGTGGCCGAAGCGCAGAAGCATCAGCCGGGATTGGTGCTCGCCGACATCCAGCTCGCCGACAACAGCTCGGGGATCGAGGCGGTGCAAGAAATCCTGACCGGCCTCAGCGTGCCTGTGATCTTCATCACCGCTTTCCCTGAACGGCTGCTCACCGGGGATCGCCCCGAACCGGCGTTCCTGCTCACCAAGCCATATCAGCCCGCGACGCTGCGCGCGGCGATTTCGCAGGTGCTGTTCTTCGACGAGAGCACGGTTCCGGCATAAGGTCGGTCGAGCCGAACGAAATCGTCATTGCGAGCGAAGCGAAGCAATCCAAAGTGCGCGTAACGCCATGGATTGCTTCATAAAGGAATAGCG
>NZ_JAIBES010000128.1 GCF_019459305.1 Sphingopyxis sp.
GACCCGACCAAACGCCCGGGCGCAACCCGTCGCCGCTGGGGGGGGGGCTCACCCCCGGGCCCGGGCGGCGTCCCTGTGGCCCCCCCCCCCGCCAGTGGTTATTTGAACTTGAATTCGCGCAGTAGGAAGCTGCCCATCACCGTGCGATATTTGGCGCGATCGCCCGATTCGGCTTCCATCTGGGCATCGTTGCGCTTCATATGTTCGCGATAGGCGGCGTTGCGCCGTTCATCTTCTGCCGCGTCGGCGAAATTGGCAAAGGTCACCGACAGATAAAGGTCGGGTTCGCCCGGCCGCGAATTATAATTGCCATAGACCGCATAGCTGATGATCCAGCCTTGCGCCTTCGCGAACTCCTGCGCCTTGCGCCATTCGGTCGCCAGATAATTGGCATATTGCAGGCCGCCGCCATCGGCGATGTCGATCATCGATACTTCGGTATAGTTGCCTGGGGAAAAGGGATAGTTTTGCGCCGCCGCGGGTGTGGGAATGGCAAACCCCAAGGCTGCGGCCAGCGTGGCCGCTTTCAGCAAGTTGGACATGGTCTGGTCCTCCAGGTCGAAACGAGAACCCCCTGGCCCCCTTGTCCGACCTCCCCGGTGCCGATCCTTTCGCGGGAGCCGTGAAGCGACTCGCCATCAAGGTAGGCGAAGGCTAGGCCTATCGGTACAGGAGTCAAACCGCGCCCGATGGCCGCGTAGTCGGGAAAGCGCCGATGAGAAGAGCCGATATTTTCGAATTCTACCGCCGCCTCGCCGAGCTCAACCCGAGTCCCGAGACCGAGCTGGCCTATGGCAACACCTACCAGCTGCTCGTCGCGGTCGTCCTGTCGGCGCAGGCGACCGATGTCGGGGTGAACAAGGCGACGCGGCGGTTGTTTGCCGAGGTGAAGACGCCGCAGCAGATGGTCGACCTGGGTGAGGCCGGGCTGAAAGAGCATGTCAAGACGATCGGACTGTTCAACGGCAAGGCGAAGAACGTCATCGCCCTCTCCGAAATCCTCGTCCGCGACCATGGCGGCGAAGTCCCCGCTGATCGCGACTCGCTCGTCGAACTGCCCGGGGTCGGGCGCAAGACCGCCAATGTCGTGATGAACTGCGCGTTTGGCGCCGAAACCTTTGCCGTCGACACCCATATCTTCCGCGTCGGCAACCGCACCGGGCTCGCCCCGGGCAAGACCGTGCTGGCGGTCGAAAAGGCGCTGGAAAAAACCACTCCGGCGCCGTTTCGCGTCGGCGCCCACCACTGGCTGATCCTCCACGGCCGCTATATCTGCAAGGCGCGCACGCCCGAATGCTGGCGCTGCCCTGTCGACGACCTGTGCCGGTTCAAGCCGAAGACGGCGGCGCCAAAGGCGAAAAGGGCGGCGTAATAGGCGTCGCGCAGAGGCGCAGGGTACGCGGAGATTTGGCTTCACGCGGAGGCGCGGAGCCGCGGAGGAATCTCCTTCCCTTCTCTGCGACCTCCGCGCCTCTGCGCGCATTTCTTCCGCACCCTCTTGCGCCGCGCCATCCACGCGCCATAGTCCGCCCTCATGCGCAACCTCACCGCCCCGCTCGCCCTCGCCGCCGCCATGCTCGCCGCCGCGCCCGTCCACGCCAAACCCGCCGATGCCGACGCCGCGAAGCAGATCCTGAAAGACAGCATCGCGATCCCCACTGTTCAGGGTCGCGGCAAGGTGCCCGAACTCGCGGCCTATTACGCCGGGGTGCTAAAGGCCGCGGGTTATGCCGACAGCGACATCGAAATCACCCCGATGGGCGAAACCGCAACATTCGCCGCGACGCTCACCGGTACGACCCCGAAAAAGCCGATCGTGCTGCTCGGCCATATGGATGTGGTCGAGGCCGACGCAAAGGACTGGACGCGCGACCCCTTCGTCCCGGTCGAGGAGAATGGCTATATTTTCGGCCGCGGGTCCGAAGACAACAAGTTCGATGTCTCAATGATGGTCGCGGCGATGGCGCAGCTGAAAAAGGACGGCTTCAAACCCAACCGCTCGATCATCCTGCTGCTCTCGGGCGACGAGGAAACGCAGATGCTGACGACGCGCGCGCTCGCGGCCAAGTATAAGAACGCCGAATTTGCACTCAACGGCGACGGCGGCGGCGGCACGATCGCCGAAGACGGCAGCCCGCAATATTATGGGCTGCAGGCAGGCGAAAAAACCTATGCCGATTTCACCCTCGAAGTCACCAACTCCGGCGGCCACAGCTCGCGCCCGTCGCCCGTCAACGCGATCGTCCAGCTTTCGAATGCGCTGGCCAAGGTCGGCGCCTATAAATTCGCCGCGCAGCAGAACGAGCTGACCAAAATCGGCATGCCGATCGTCGCCGACCAGGTTGGCGGCAATATGGGCGCCGCGCTCAAGGCCTTTGCCGCCAACCCGGAGGATGAGGACGCGATCACCAAGATTCGCGCCGACCCCGAATATGTCGGCCAGATCGGCACCACCTGCGTGCCGACGCTCGTGAAGGGCGGCCATGCCGAAAATGCACTGCCGCAGCGCGCCACCGCGAACATCAACTGCCGCATCTTTCCCGGCGTGCCGGTCGAAAGCGTGCGCGCTGAGCTGGAGCGGCTGATCGCCGACCCCGCGGTCAAGGTGAACCCCGATCCCGACGCCAGCGCCAGCGACGCCTCGCCGCTGCGCCCCGACGTCATGGCGGCGGTGAAGAAAGCCGTCCACGTCCGCGCCCCTGGCCTGCCGATCATCCCGTCGATGAGCGCCGGGGCCACCGACAGCTACCACTTTCGGATAGCCGGGGTGCCGAGCTATGGCGTCGCCGGGTTGTTTTCGAAAGCGAGCGACAGCTTCGCGCATGGCCTCAACGAACGCGTCCCGGTCGATGCGATCGCCCCCGCGCTGGCGCACTGGGACAGCCTGCTGCGCGATTTGTCGAAATGATTGAGCGCCGCCGCCGCCTGCGCCGGGGCGACGGACTAAACCAACGCTCCCACCGCGCGCTCGACCATCGCCACCGCCGCCTCGGCGCCGAAGCTTTTGGCGTCGAGCGATAGTTCGAGCCACAGCCCGTCGACCATCGCGGTCAGCATGATCGCCAGCCGCGCGGCATCGGCGGCGCCGCAGGCGGTGAGCAGCTCGTCCAGCCGCGCGCGGTAGCCCGCGTAGCTATCGGCGTGAATATTCGCCATCCGCGCATTGCTTCGCGCCAGCGCCCAGAACGCCGTCCACGCCCCCAGCAGCTCGGGGTCGGTCACCGGCGGACGGAAGCTCGCGGTCAGATACGCCAGCAACTGCGCGTGCGGGTCAGTGCCGGCGCCCGCCACTGCTTCGGCAAAAATCGCGTCCATGCGGTCGCTCGTCGCCTGGTAAGTGGCGGCGACCAGATCGTCGATGCCGGCGAAATAATGGCGTAAAAGCCCGGGCGACACTCCAGCGCGGGCGCAGATTGCGCGGACGTTCGTTCCCGCCATGCCAACTTCGGCCAGGCACGCGGTGGTCGCGTCGATCAGGTCGCCGCGACGGGCATCGGCGCTTTCGCGCGTAAAGGCTTGGCGAGCGGGTTGCATCTTGTTATACGTTTGTACAACAAGGATCGATTCATGGCAACGCTGCGCGACACTTTCATTCATCCAGACCCGCAAGACGGCTGGTCACTCCCCGCATGGACGTACAGCGATCCTGACTTTTACGCGGCCGAAATGGAGCGCATCTTCCGCCCCAGCTGGCAGGTCGTCTGCCACGACAGCGATATTCCGAACCCCGGCGATTGGCACAGCATCGACTATTGCGGCGAAAGCGTGATCGTGGTGCGCGGCACCGACCGCATCGTGCGGGCTTTTACCAATGTGTGCCGCCACCGCGGCTCACGGCTGCTCGATGGCGCTACGGGCTGCGCGAAAAAGCTCGTCTGCCCCTATCACGCCTGGACCTACGAACTCGACGGCCGCCTGACCGGGGTCCCTGACTCCGCCAGCTATCCGATGCTCGATCGCGACAAGGCGGGGCTGGTTGCGGTCGATCTCGAGCAATGGCGCGGCTTCTGGTTCGTGCGCCTCACCGCCGATGGCGGCCCGTCGGTCGCGTCGATGATGGCGCCGTATGAGGAACAAGTAGCGCCCTATCGCTTCGAATACCTCGGCGCGCTCGGCCGCGTCACGCTGCGACCGCGCGAGGTGAACTGGAAAAATGTCGGCGACAATTATTCGGACGGCCTCCATATCCCCGTCGCCCACCCCGGCCTCACCCGGCTGTTCGGCAAAAGCTATGGCGTCGAGGCGACCGATCATGTCGACCGCATGTGGGGAGACCTGATCGACCGGCCATCGGTGAACTGGTCCGAACGCATGTACCAGCGGCTGCTGCCGCCTGTCCTGCATCTGCCTGGGGATAAGCAACGCCACTGGCTCTATTTCAAACTCTGGCCCAATGTCGCCTTCGACATCTACCCTGACCAGGTCGACTTCATGCAGTGGCTGCCGACCGGCCCGACCAGCTGCCTGATCCGCGAAATCAGCTACGTCCTCCCCGATGACCGGCGTGAGATGAAGGCGGCGCGCTACCTCAACTGGCGGATCAACCGTCAGGTCAACGCCGAGGATACGCTGCTGATCACCCGCGTCCAGCAGGGGATGGCGTCGCAGAGTTTCACCATGGGGCCGCTCAGCGACAAGGAAGTCTGCCTCAAGAATTTCTGCGCGCGGATGCGCGATCTGATCCCCCAATCCCGCCTCGAACAAGCCCCGCGTGCGGGATGGAGCAAAGCATGACCAAGCACTATGACGCCCTGATCATCGGCGCCGGTCACAATGGCCTCGTCTGCGCCTTCTATCTGGCGCGGGCAGGGCTGAAAGTCCGCATCGTCGAGGCGCGCGACGTCGTCGGCGGCGCGGCGGTGACCGAGGAGTTCGCGCCGGGCTTCCGCAATTCTGTCGCGAGCTACACCGTCAGCCTGCTGCAGCCGAAGGTCATTGCCGACATGAAGCTCGCCGATCACGGCTATCGCGTCATCGAGCGGCCGATCAGCAATTTCCTGCCGCAGGAAGATGGCGGCTATCTCAAACTCGGCGGCGGACTGAAACGCACCCAAAAGGAGTTTGCACGCTTCTCCGCCCACGACGCGGCGCGACTGCCCGAATATTATGACATGCTCGAAGGCGTCGCCGATGTGCTGCGCGACCTCGCGCTCAAATCACCGCCCAATGTCGGCGATGGGTTCAAAACGCTGCTCGATGCGGCGCGGCAGGGGCGCGGCCTCACCAGGCTCAGCCTGTCGCAGCAGCGCGACGTGCTCGAACTGTTCACCAAATCGGCGCGCACCTTCCTCGACAGCTGGTTCGAGAGCGAAGCGGTGAAAGCGGCATTCGGCTTCGACGCCGTTGTCGGCAACTACGCCAGCCCCGACACCCCGGGCAGCGCCTATGTCCTCCTCCACCACGTCTTCGGGGAAGTGAACGGCAAGAAGGGCGCGTGGGGCCACAGCATCGGCGGCATGGGCGCGATCACCCAGATGATGGCCAAGGTCTGTACCCAGATGGGAGTCGAGATCAGCCTCGAAGCCCCCGTGTCGCGGGTGCTCGTGGACGGCGGCAAGGCGGTCGGGGTCAAGCTGGTCAGCGGCGAGGAAATCGCCGCCGCGCGTATCATCGCCAATGTCGGGCCGAAATTGCTCTACGAACGGATGTTTGACGACGGCGACATCGCGCCCGAGTTTAAGCGCCGGATCAAGGCGTTCAAGGTGGGCAGCGGTACGTTTCGCATGAACGTCGCACTCAGCGAGCTGCCCAAATTCACCTGCCTGCCCGAGCCCGGTGAGCATCACCAGTCGGGGATCATCCTCGCCCCGACGCTCGATTATATGGACCGCGCCTTCCTCGACGCGAAACAATATGGCTGGTCGAAAAAGCCGATCGTCGAAATGCTTATCCCCTCGACGATCGACGACAGCCTCGCACCCCCGGGACAGCATGTGGCGAGCCTGTTCTGCCAGCAATTCGCGCCCGAGCTTCCCGCCAATCCAGACGGAAGCGCGCGCGATTGGGATGCCGAGGAAGGCGCCGCCGCCGACTGCATCATCGACACCGTCGAAGCGCATGCGCCTGGCTTTCGCGCCTCGATCGTCGGGCGCCAGATCCTCAGCCCGAAGGGGCTCGAACGCAAATTCGGGCTGGTCGGCGGCGACATCATGCACGGCAATATGAGCCTCGACCAACTGTGGTCGGCGCGCCCGGTGCTTGGCAACGGTGCGTATCGCGGACCGCTGAAGGGGCTCTATATGTGCGGCGCGGGCACCCATCCCGGCGGCGGCGTCACCGGTGCGCCGGGACATAATGCGGCGCAGGTGATCCTACGCGACCGCGGCTTCTTCGCGCCCCGCTGGGCCTGATCGCCGCATCGCAAGATAGATCGGCAGCCCGGCGGCAGTCAGCCCGATGCTCCACAGGCTGGCGTCCAACCCGGCGCCGTAAAAGGCCCAGCAGCTGTACAGGAAGCCGAGGATGGTCAGCGTCACAAAGGCTGGCGACGCCTTGATCGTACCTTCGTGCTCGAGCTTGAGTGCCGCGAGCGCGCCGACGATGTAAAAGATGATCGCGGTCGACGTCGTCACCAGCACCATGAATTTGAACAATTCGGCAAGGCCGCGCGAATAATTGGCATAGACGACCAGGCTGGCGAGCGCACTCGACACGATCTGGGTCACCCATGGCACCGCGAAGCGGTTGTCTTTCGCAAAAGCGGCAGGCAGAAGCCCGCGATGCGCGAGATCGCGCGGGATTTCGCCCTGCAGCAGAACGAAGCCGTTGAGCGCCCCGAGCGCGGCAACCGCGGCGAACAGCGCGACCGCTTGCCCCGCCGACGGACTGACCAGCGTGCCGAAAAAGGTCGCATAGGCGGCGTTCGATGCCTCGAGCGTCGCCAGCGGCAGCAGCAGGGTCACCGTTGTGCACGACAGCAGATAGAGCAGCCCGGTCGCCGCCGCAGCGATCAGCGTCGCGCGCGGGACGGTCCGTTCGGGGTCGCGCACCCGGTCGCCAACGACGCAGGCGCTCTCAAAGCCGAGCAGCGCAAACAAAGTCAGCGTCGCAGCGGTGCCGATGCTGTCGAGGCTGACCGGCTTTGTGCCGGCCATCGTCGGAGTTGGCGCGTCGCCGGTGCCGAGCAGCCACAGCGCGACGAGCACCGCGCCGACGACGGGAATCAGCTTGAGCCCGAGCGTGAGCAATTGCGCCCCGCCCGCGCGGCGCACCCCCATCAGATTGACGAGGGTGAAGAGCCAGATGAAAGCGATTGCGATCACCGCCGTCCCCGCCCCGGCATTGCCCAGCGACGGCATCAGGATCGACAAATTGCTGATCGCCGCTACGGCGAGCGTCGCGACGACGGTCCAGCAACTGATCCAGTAACTCCAGGCGACGATAAAGCCCGTTCCGGGGCCAAAGGCCGCGGCGGCATAGGTATAGGTTGCGCTGCCGCCTGGCAGTTTTTTTGCCAGGCGCGCGAAAGCGACCGCAAGGCACAGCGTACCGGCAATCGACACCCCCCAGCCGATGACCGCATTCCAGCCAAGCGGCGCCAGATCGCGCGGGAGCAGGAACACCCCCGACCCGATCATATTGCCCATGCCGAGCGCGACGCACATCAAAAGGCCGAGCTTTTGGCCCGGCCTCTCGTTGTTGCTCATCGCGGTTGTCACCCGATCAGAAATCCTTGCTGACCTTGATCCCGATCAGGCGTGGGCGGATGACATTGTCGTAAAAGACGCCGCCGGTGCTGCTGATCCCGTCGGGATCACCGCAGATGGTTTCGCCGCACTGGACCGCGCTGTTTATCACCCCATTGCTGTTGAACAAATTGGTCGCGAAGAGCTCGGCATCCCAGCCCTCACCCTTGACGCCAAAGCTGATGTCAGCGGTAGTATAGGCCTTGAAGTTGCCGACGATGTCATTTTCGAACGGCCGCACGTCGGATCGCCGCTTGCCGATATGATTGACCGCAAACTGGAAGTGGCCGTCCATGCCGCTGATCGGGAATTCATAGCGCGCGACGGCATTGCCCTTGAATTTTGCCGTAACGGGGAGGCGCGAACCGGCGGGAGCCAGCAGCGCGTTCGTCTGACCCGGCGGGTCGATCGTGCAGTCGAAACTGTCGTTGGCGATGCGGCAGAAATCGCGGCGGATCGTTGCGTCATTATAACTGCCGCCCAGGTTGAGCGAGAAGCCGCCGGCGCGATAGTTGAGATCGGCCTCGATCCCGCGGATTCGTGCGATACCTGCGTTACGGATTTCGGTCAGGCCGTTGGCGCCGAGAAACGACAGCTGGATATTGTTCCAGTCCTGCTGATACACCGCGCCGTTGAAGCGCACCGGACCGAACGACGTCTTCCAGCCCAATTCGTAATTGTCGAGCGTGTCGGGACCATAGGGGTCGAGCGTGCCGCGGCGGTTGATCCCGCCGGGACGGAAACCGCGTGACCAGGTACCATAAAGCAACACGTCGTCGGTCACCTTGTAGGTAAGGTTCAGTTTGTGGATGAAGTCGGTGTCGCTCGTGCTCTTGTCGAGATTGGTACAGGGCGATCCGGCGACAATCGTCGGGGCGAAGCAGGCGGCTTCCCCCGTGCGACTGCTGAAACCCGCCGAATAGCCGAAGAAACCGACCAGACTGTTGTCGAACTTGTATACGCGGCCACCCCCGGTCAGTGTCAGCTTGTCGGTGATGTCAAAGCTGATTTCGCCGAACGCGGCATAGTCGCGGTCAATGCGCAGTTGCTTGGTCAGCCAGATATTGCTGTCGGTGCCCGTGACGGTGATCGCGTCGCCGATGTTGTCGATAATGTAATTCTGTTCGATATCATGCGACTGGCGCTGCCAGAACAGGCCGCCGATGAAGCGGATGCGGGCATCGGCGGGTGAGGCGATGCGAATCTCGGCGAAGCTACGCTTATAGCGGTCGACGCCTTGGATATATTGGTTGGGATTGACGGGATCGCCATTATTGTCGGTGAAATAGGCGCCGTAACCATAGAGCGCGTCGTAGAAATAGGCATAGTCCGAATAATCGCTTTCGGTCACTGTCTTGCGGCGCAGATGGCCGCCGGTCGCGGTCAGATCCCAGCTGCCTATCTTGCCCTCGATCGTCATCGCGGCCTGGATCCATTTGTCATCGCCGCGTTCGGGATTGTACTGCACCGTCTGCAGCTTGCCGGTGACGGCGTCCGAGCGTTCCTGAGCGAAGCTGCCGTTGGCTTTCTGGATCTGCCCCATCAGGTTCGGGCGGATTGTCCAGTCGTCGTCGAGCTCAATGCCGAGCGCGAGGCGCGCGCCATAGGTGTCGACGTCGTTATAGTCTTTGTCGACCAGTTCAGCGTTGTTCTGGGTGATGCCGCTGGTCGGATAGGTGCGGCTTCCGGCGATGTTGTCGATATAGCCCGCGTCGTGGCGGTACCAGCCGACGAGGCGCAGCGCGGCTTTTTCGCTGAGCGCGGCGTTGACGAAGCCTTCGGCGACGCCGCCGATGCCGCCCTTCGTCACGGTGTTGAGCTCCAGCCCCATCGAGCCGTAGGTTCCGCTGGTATCGGGCTGGTTGGTAATCAGGCGGATCGTTCCTGCCATCGAGCTGGCGCCATAGAGCGTGCCTTGCGGCCCGGCGAGTGCCTCAACGCGCGCCAGGTCATAGGCATGGATATCGAGCGCGCCCTGAATCGTCGTGATCGGCATTTCATCGAGATATGTGCCGACCGTCGGCAGCGAAGCGGAATGGTTGGCGTTCTCGCCCGACGCGACGCCGCGGAAGTAAATCTGGGCAAAACCGGGGCCGGCGGTCTGGATCGTGACCGAGGGCAGGAACTTGACGACGTCCTGGAATTCCTTGACCTGCAGCTCGTCGAGCCGCTCGGTGCCGATCGCGGTGATCGCCAGCGGTACGTCCTGCAAATTCTGTTCGCGCTTCGACGCGGTGACGACGATGTCGCGATCGTCGTCGATCGCGGCCTCCTGCGCCAGCGCCGCGCCCGACGTACACAAGATGCTGCTGGCGAGCAGAAAAGCGCTGCTGCGGACCAGACCGGTTGAAAGCTTGACCATGAGACCCCTCTCGAATGACAACTCTGTGACGGGAGGATGACGCAGCGCAGCATTAGCGCAAGCTTTGTTGTCGAGGCGACGAGGTTGTTGGTCGAAAATGTCGTCAGCTGTTGCCAAAAGGCAACGAATTTGTCGACGTTGCCTATCGGGAATGCGCGGGTACGGCGGGATATTCGTCCAAAACCGCCCCCAAAGCGCGCTTGAGTGGGCCGAGCCAAGCGTCATAGGGCTGCCACTGATCGACCCCATCGCGATTGAGCGGACGGCGGACCTGCTCGCTCGATGCGGTTCGCACCGCGCGCGCATTGGTGTGGAACGCCATGCAGGCCTCCTCGAACCGCAGTCCGAGATAGCCAAGCATCGCGCGCACCTCGGCCTCAGGATTGTCGAGCAATGCTTCGTGTATCACCCGGTGGACACGGCCCGGCTGGACTGCGTCGATATGCGCCATCAACCGCACATAATCGCGGTAGTAAGCGCCCATGTCGACCAAGTCGTAGCTGAACGCCTGCCCCTTGGCATAATGTTGGCGGAAATTGGACCAGCAGCAGTCGAGCGGATGCCGCCGCGCGTCGATAATCTTCGCATGTGGCAGGATCAGGCGGATCAGCGGGACATAGCGCCAGTTGTTCGGCAGCTTGTCGATATAGAAAGGCTTGCCGGTCTTGCGCTGGACGGCGGTGCGGCGCAAAAACGCCGCGCCCATTTCGGCCAGCCGTTCGGGCGGTGCGTCAGCGAGCGCGGCGACCCAGTGACGGCCTTCGCCCTGCGTTTCGCGCCCCAGACCGAGCGCGAGCGCGGGGATATCGGGTAGCTCCATCGTCCCCTCGACCGCCGAATGGCTGGCGAGGATCTGTTCGATCAACGTCGATCCGGCGCGCGGCATGCCAAGGATGAAGATCGGATCGGGCGCCGGATCGCCCATATCCATACGCGCGGCAAAAAAATCAGGGGTGCAGGTCGCGATCGCGGCATCGACGATTGTGCGGGTGTCGGCAGCGTCATAACCAAGCTGCCCGGCGCGGATCGCATTGCCCGCGGCATAATGGCGAAACGCCGACTCAGCCTCGCCCGCATCATCATAGGCTTTGCCCAGCGCAAAATGCAGATGCAGCCGGTCGTCGTCGCGCTGTTCGCCAGCGGGTTCGGCGGCGACTAGCGCGGCTTCCATCGCCGCGCGGTCGTCGGCACTGAACCGGATCGTTTTCAGATTGGCGAGGCTCCACCAGAGTTCGCCGAGGCCGGGATCGACATCCAGCGCATGGCGATAGGCGGCAATGCTGTCGTCCTGCCGCCCAACGGTCTTGAGCAGATGGCCATAGCTCATCCACAGCTTGGCATGATCGGGGAAGCGCGCGGTCAGCTGTTCGTAGAGTGCGAGCGCTTCGTCATAGCCACCGATCCGTCCGAGCGCCGCCGCTTTCAAATTGACGTGCGCCGGATTGTCGGGCTCGTCGCCGAGCACCGCATCGAGCGTTTCGGCCGCCTCGGCATAGCGGTTCTGCTTGTAGAAGACGGTGGCGAGATTGGCGCGGGCCGCCCCGAAACCCGGGGCGAGTTCGAGCGCCCGGTTCAGCAATTTTTCGGCGTCGGCGTAACGTCCGATCCGACCCGCGACCTCGGCCAGCATGCGGATCGCGGCGACATCGGTCGCATCCTCGCGTAGCCGCTGGCGCAACGCGGTTTCGGCGTCGGGCAGCCGGTTTTCGGCGAGTGCCAGCGCGGCATCGACCATCGCTTCATCATGAATTGTGGCGCCGACCGCGGCGAGCGAAGCAGCTTGCGCTTCCGCTTCGCGGTTCAGCGCGCGCAACGCATGCGCGGCAAGCCGGTGCGCGGCCGCGGACGTTGGCACCGCTTCGATGATCGCCTGTGCCTGTGCCAGCGCGGCGGCAGGCTCGGCGGCGAGCAAGCGGCGGGCATTGGCCAGCGCTGCATCGTGGGTGACCGTCGCTATTGTCACAGGGTCAGCTTTTCGCCGCGCGCGCCTTGGCGACTGCCTGCTTCAACGCGTCATAACCAATTTGCCCCTGGAACAACTGGTCGCCGACGATCCACGTCGGGGTCGCGTTGAGCTGCAACTGGGTGGCGATCGCCAGATTGCTGTCGAGCTCGCGCTGGAACAGCGCTTCGTTTGCAGTTGCATCGGCGGTGCCGTCGGTGACCACACCGACCTTGGCGGCGGCGGCGGCAATCGCTGTCTTGTCGAGCGAGCTGGCGGCGAACATCGCGTGGTGGAACGCGTCATATTTGCCTTGCCGCGCCGCGGCGAGCGCCATTAGCGCGGCATCGCGGCTCTGCGGCGCGATGATGGGCAGCTCGCGGAATACCACCTTCAGTCGCCGATCCTCGCGGATGAGCCGGTCGACGTCGGGCACGCTCGCACGGCAGAAGCCGCAGGCATAATCGGTGAATACCACCAAGGTGACATCGCCATCGGCGTTGCCCGCCCACGCCCCGGCATAGGGCTTTTCGAGCGCCGGGCGGATCGCGCCGATCGCCTTGGCGATTTCGCCATTGCGCTGCGCTTCGAGTGCTTCGGGAATGATTTGCGGGTTCGCCTTGATATAATCGGCGACGATCGTCTCGACTTCGCTCTTGCTCATCCCCCCGCCCATGCGCCCGCCGAGCCAGAAGACCGCGGCGAGCAGCAGTAGGCCGCCGAGCGCGATGCCCCAGATACGCGTCGATCCGCTATCCATCCCCATCCCCTTGATTTGCGGCAAGCGCGGCGCCGCCATCGGCTTGGCGGCCACGGGCTTTTTCGGTGGCGCTGCAATCAATGGCGAGCGGTCGTCGCCCTCGGCTATGGCATCGACGCGCGCGGCGGGGACGGCGGTTCGCGCGGCGTCGCCGGCAAACAGCGGTAGATCGGACGCCGTTGGCTCTTTTGCGCGCGCCGCGGCTTCCTCGCGCGCGAGCAACTGTTCGAGCCCCGACGGCGGCGGCGCCAGTTCCTCGCGCGGGCTTGGGCGCAGCTTCGTCGCGGCCTCGCCAATACTCCCGCGGATGCTTTCGCTCCCGGCCTTGGCGATTTGGCCGACGCCGGTCTTGGTCCGCTCGGCGACCTCGCCAAGCCCGCGGCCCGCGTCGCTCGACAGCTTTCGGGCCTTGTCGCCAAGTGCCAGCTTGTTCCATGCTGCGCCGGTGGCTCTGACGGTGGCGCCGCCTGCCTGCGCCGACCCACGCCCGATCGCGCGCGCCGCCTGCGCGATCAGCGCGCCGGTTCTGGCGGTGAGTTCACGGGTACGGCGCGGGATTTCCATCGCCTCGACGCGCGCCGGAATGTCGGCGCGGTCGCCGACACGGATCGTCCAGTCGGCAAAGGCGTTGGCGCCATCGCACAGCGCCTGCCACATCCCAGCCGCGCCCGCCTTCATCTGGTCCGATGTGACCACCGGCTTGCGCGCGGGCCTATCTTCCGCGGAATAGCGCGATACGTCGATACCAACCGGCGGGACGTCGCGCGGCTTTGCCAGTCCTTCGGTCGGCGACGCGGGCGGCAGCGGGGCGGCATCCGGCGTGGGCGCGGGATCGCGCAGCCATGGCTGGTAATAATCGTCTTTCTTATCGGTCACTTATTGCCCTTGTGCATCGTTTGCTGCGATGCTTTGCCCCTGTTCGCCCGAATCTAGCGCCGTTTGCGCTCGCGTTCCACCTCGGCGCGAGCGACCAGCGAAATATCCTGTGCACGGATCCAGTCGGGCGTGCCTTGGGACAGACCCTGCATCGCCAGTTCGGCATTACGCAGCGCGAGCGATGCCTGTCCACCCTGCAGGGTATAGCGTTCCGCCGAGGCGAGCGCGGCGCGCGCCTGATCGCCCTTGTTCGCATAGACGATGCCAAGCTGATACCAGGCAAAGGGATTCTGGTTGTCGAGCGCGACCGCGGTTTTCAGCACTTCCTCGGCCTCGGCGAAATTCGCCGGATCTTCGGTCGCGATCAGCGCATGGCCCAGCGTCGCGCTGATCAGCGGCTGCGACCTGGATATCGTCACCGCCTTGCGCAGCGCCGGAATCGCTTCTTTGGGACGCCCCGATTCGAGCAGCACCTGACCTTCAAGCTCAAGGAAGTAGGGGTCGCTTGGATCGGTCTTGAGCAAGGCGTCGACCTCGGCCAGCGCCTTTTGCGGATAGGCGCTGCGGTGCCAGGCGTAAGCGCGGGCATAGCGGGCGGGGATGCTGGTGTTGGTTTCGGGGAATTTGCGCAATGTGCGATCGGGATCGGTCATAAAGCCTGACAGCTTCGCCTTGATGCGCTGGAAGCGTTTTTCGATCGCTGGGTCGGCAGGCTTCGCCCACGCCGGATCGATGACATACACCTCACGCAGCGTCTGGATGCGATCGCCCGACATCGGGTGGGTGCGACCATAGGCCTGATCGTCGTCCTGCTTGACCGCGTAGCGGAATTCCAGATTCTGCAATTTCTTGAAAAAAGCCAGGCTGCCGCGGCCGCTGATCCCGGCTTTCGACAGATATTGCGCGCCTGCGGCGTCGGCGGTCGATTCCTGCACCCGGCTGAACGCCAGGAATTTGCCAAGCGCGGCCTGCTGCCCAGCCATCATGACCCCCATACCCGCCTCGCCCGCGCCCGCCGCGATCGCGGCGGCGCCAAGCAGCAGGCTGAGCAGCGAGATGCCGGTCGCGGTCTTGGCGCCGTCGTTGACGCGAATCGCATGGCCGCCGATGACATGGCCCAGCTCGTGCGCGAGCACGCCCTGCACCTCTTCGGCGGTGTCGGCCGCTTCGATCAGCCCTGCAAAGACATAGACGTCCTGACTGCCCGCGACGAACGCGTTGATGCTGGGATCGCCGAGCAGATGGACGCGCACCTGGCCAGGTTGCAGCCCCGCCGCGGCGAGCAGCGGGTCCATCATGTCCTGAAACAGCGCTTCGGTTTCTGCATCGCGCAGGATCGACTGCGCCATCGCCGGGCGAATCGCGACCGCCAGCATCGCGAGTAGGGTCAGGGCGATACGGAGCAGCGGGCGCCAGGCGCTCGTCCGAAATATCGATTGGGAGGAGGAGGGCATCATCCTGCCTACCCTCGCGCTGCGCATCTGAACATCGACTGAAGCCATAAAGACTTTGTGGGGGTCAGCGCGTGCGGAGGCAAGGCGAGACTTTGTCGGAACGCCGTCACTGCTCCCCCTGGCTTTTGCCGGGGAAGCAGTGATGAGACGTGCTCCGCTTGGATCAGCCGAAGGTTCGCTGCCACCAGCCGCGGCGCGGTTCGCCGTCGGGACCGACGCCGCCCTCGTCACCATTGACGGCTTCGGTTTCGGCGTCGCCTGTCGTCGCCGCTTCGGGCGCTGCGTCCGCTGCAACCGCCTTTTTGGCGCGGCTCGCACGCTTTTTCGGTGCGGGCTTGGCGGGTTCGGCTTCAGACTCGGCGGCTTCGGCAACGGGTACCGCCTCCACCGCGTCCGGCGTCGCCTCTACCACTGCGGCAACGGCTTCCGCTTCGACTGCGGCCTTGGTCTTGCGCGGCGCGCGTTTGCGCTTCGGCTTTTCCTCGGCGGTCGGCGCGTCTTCGACGACCGGTTCGGCGACGTCCGCGGCGACCGGTGCTTCGATAGCATCGGTTACGGTTTCGTCGGCTGCCTCTGCGGCATCGACCTTGGGCTTGCGACCACGACCGCCACGGCGACGGCGCGGCTTGGCGTCGGGATCGACCGCTTCGGCCTCGTTATCGCTAGGGATTTCCGCAGGTGCGGCGTCGCCCTCCTCGGCACCTACCGCAGCGTTGTCGCGCTCGACTTCGCCATCGCGTTCTTCACCATTCTCGACGATTTCATTGCCTTCCTCGTCGCGGCGACCACGGCGGCCGCGACGACGACGGCGGCGGCGCTTGCGGCCCTCGCCGTCGGTGTCGCTCTCGCCGCCCTCGGGCGCGCGCTCGCGCTGGCGTGCGGGACGGGCTTCGGCCTCTTCTTCAGTCTCTTCCGCATCCTCGTCTTCGGGATAATCGTCGTCATCCTCTTCCTCGATCGGCGCGATCGGGGCAAAGCTGCGGCGCTGCGTCGGCGGCGGCCCGGTGACCTCGACGGCCATGCGCGCACCCTCGGTTTCGCCGTCAGGCAGGATTTCGACCGTTACGCCGTACAGTTCCTCGATATCGCGCAGCTCGCGGCGCTTTTCATTTAGCAGGTAGAAGGTCGCTTCCTGGCTGGCGCGCAGGGTGATCTTGTTGCCCTTGCCGCGTGCCGCTTCCTCCTCGATCAGGCGCAGCGCGCTCAGGCCCGCCGACGATGCGGTGCGGACCAGCCCGGTGCCTTCGCAATGCGGGCAGGGGCGCGTCGACGCTTCGAGCACCCCGGTGCGCAGGCGCTGGCGGCTCATTTCCATCAGGCCAAAGCCCGAAATACGGCCGACCTGGATGCGCGCGCGGTCGTTTTTCAGCGCATCCTTCATCGCGCGCTCGACCTTGCGGACGTTCGAGCTATGATCCATGTCGATGAAATCGATTACGACCAGCCCGGCCATGTCGCGCAGGCGCAGCTGGCGGGCAATTTCGGCCGCGGCCTCCAGGTTGGTGCTGACCGCGGTCTGCTCGATATTATGCTCGCGCGTCGACCGGCCCGAGTTGATGTCGATCGACACCAATGCTTCGGTCGGGTTGATCACCAGATAACCGCCCGACTTCAGCTGGACGACAGGATTGAGCATCCCCGCCAGCTGGTCCTCGACGCCGTAACGCTGATAGAGCGACACCGGATCGGCATATTGCTTCACCCGCCGCGCGTGGCTGGGCATCAGCAGCTTCATGAACTGCTTGGCCGCCTTATAGCCCTCGTCGCCCTCGACGAGCACTTCCTCGATGTCTTTGTGATAAATGTCGCGGATCGCGCGTTTCACCAGATCGCTGTCCGAATGGACCAGCGCCGGGGCGCTCGATTCGAGCGTCTTTTCGCGAATCTCGTCCCACAGCCGGGCGAGATAGTCGAAGTCGCGCTTGATCTCGACCTTGGTGCGGCTCATCCCGGCGGTGCGGACGATGCAGCCCATCGTCGGCGGCAGCGCGAGCTCGTCGATCATCGCCTTTAGCTTGCGGCGATCGGCGCCGTTCGAAATCTTGCGGCTGATGCCGCCGCCGTGCATCGTGTTGGGCATCAACACGCAATAACGGCCAGCCAGCGACAGATAGGTGGTCAGCGCCGCGCCCTTGTTGCCGCGTTCTTCCTTGACGACCTGGACCAGCATCACCTGGCGGCGACGGATGACGTCCTGGATCTTGTAGCGGCGGCGGAGCGACATGCGGTTTTCGCTGTCGTCCTCATCGCGGCGGCTGCTGCGGCCGCGGCCACCGCCCTTGCGGCCATTGCCGCGCCCGCGGCCACGACCCTTGCGGTCGCCGCGATCGCCGCGGCCTTCACGGCCTTCTTCGGACCCTTCGCCGCCCTCTTCGCCATCGCCATTTTCGGCGTCGCCCTGGTCGTCGCGATCGTCGCGGTCATCGTCGTCGCCATCGTTGCGCTCGTCACGATCATCGTCGTCGCGGTCGTGGCGGCTGTCGCCATTGTCGTCCTCGTCATGATATTCGACGTCGGCGACATCGCCTTCCAACTCGTCGAGGTCTTCCTCGGCGCGCTGTGCGGCGGCGGCAGCATGTTCCGCCTCTTCGCGCAGCAACGCTTCGCGGTCTTCCTTTGGAATCTGGTAATAATCGGGGTGGATTTCGCTGAACGCCAGGAACCCGTGGCGATTGCCGCCATATTCGATGAACGCCGCCTGCAGCGACGGTTCGACGCGGGTTACTTTGGCCAGATAGATATTGCCCTTGAGCTGCTTGTGCTCGGCGGACTCGAAATCAAACTCCTCGATGCGGTTTCCCTGGGTGACGGCGACCCGGGTTTCTTCCCGGTGCCGCGCGTCGATCAACATGCGCGTAGTCATTAGTTACACTCCAAGCGCGCCGTAGCGCGCCATCAAAAAATCCCGCGACCTTCCTTGACGAAAGATCGCGGCGGGTACGGATGAAACGAAAAAAGACGTTATTGCCGCGGGGAGC
The DNA here is from genome assembly GCF_019459305.1 of Sphingopyxis sp. Classification (GTDB taxonomy): domain Bacteria; phylum Pseudomonadota; class Alphaproteobacteria; order Sphingomonadales; family Sphingomonadaceae; genus Sphingopyxis. The sequence continues at coordinate 18,058 of NZ_JAIBES010000128.1, forward strand.
CTGCGTCCGATGCTGGACGCGCATGCGGTCTTTGCATCCGGCGACGGCGAAAGCGCCCGCGTCGGGATGAAAAGAGGGCATGGCAAGCCTCATGCGGCATCAACCTGTTACATGGGGTGAGCGGGCGGGCAGGGCGGGCGTCTGGCGATCGCCCCGACTGTCCGGTCAACCGGGTGGACTGACGGCAGGTTGCCGATCCCCGCATGTCCGGCGCCAAGGCGGCCATGTTCCGCAGTTTTTGCGGAGCAGGCCTTCCCCTCAAAAGGCCGGACGGCACCGGGAACGACACCGTCAGTGATGGTGTGCTAGCATCGGCTCGGGCCGACGGCAACAGCGCCGCCACAGAAAGATGGGACCCCGCCGCGCGTCGGCAACCCCTGTATCGCTGCCAATCATGCTGAACTGTCGGTTAACCTAGCCGGTTGACGGGGGTTTGACGCGCCATGGCTAATGCGGGATTCATGACATTCTGCCGCTGGGGACCATATGTTTTCGAATAAGCACTGGACCAGCGCGCACGGGCGGCGGCATAAAAGCGTCATGAGCCTGCTGCTTGTGCTGATCGCGATGATGATGAACCCCACGGCGGCGCTGGCGGGGCAGATTGGTGCAGTCGAAATCGGCGATTCGGACGTCACGCTGCGCTTTGACGATCTGGTCAGCTCTGCGTCGACCTTCCTTCTCGCCGGTCCCGCTCGGATCGCGCTCGACATCGCGGGCGCGCAGCCGGGCCGTTCGTCACAAGGCGCCGGACTGGTTCGGGCGGTGCGCCAGGGGCAGAAAGATCCCGGCACGGCGCGTATCGTGCTCGACCTCGCGCAGCTGGCGTTGGTCAGCGGCGCGCGCTTCGCCGCCGACGGCCGCAGCCTGACCTTTCAGCTCCGCCCGGTGTCCGCCGACGAATTCGCGCGGGTGTTGCGCGGCCCGCGCACCGAATTGGCGCCGCCCGTGGGCTTCCGCGCCAAGCCGCCCGAAAAACGCTACAGCGTCAGCGTTCCGATCGGCAAAGCCAAGCCCAGCGTCGCGCTGCCGCGGATCGAAGGGCCGAATAACAGCCGCCTGCCGCTGGTCGTGCTCGACGCGGGACATGGTGGCCACGATCCGGGGGCGATCAGTCCGCACAGCGGCAAACGCGAAAAGGACATCACGCTGGCGCTCGCCCGCGCCATTCGCGACGACCTGCTCGCCTCGGGCCGCGTCCGTGTCGCGCTGACCCGCGGCGACGACCGCTATCTGGTGCTTGAGGAGCGGTTCGGCATCGCGCGGCGGCTGAGGGCCGATTTGTTCATTTCGATCCACGCCGACGCCGCTGAAAATCAGGCCGCCAGCGGCGCGTCGATCTACACCTTGTCCGAAGTCGCGTCCGACCGCGAAGCGGCGCGGCTCGCGGCGCGTGAGAATAAGGCAAATGTCATCAACGGGGTCGATCTGGGTGCGCACAGCGGCGATGTGTCGTCGATCCTGCTCGACCTGACCCAGCGCGAGACGATGAACGTCGCATCCGATTTTGCCCGCCTGCTCCAGCGCGAAGCGGGCGAAGCGGTCAAATTCCGCACCCACGCGCATCGCTTTGCTTCGTTTGTGGTGCTGAAAGCGCCCGACACGCCGTCGATCCTGTTCGAAACCGGCTTCATCTCGAACAAGGATGACGCCGAATTCCTTGCGTCGGCGGCAGGTCAGAAGAAGGTCGCGCGCGGGGTGCGCGACGCGGTGCAAATCCATTTCGCGCGGCAAATAGCGGCGCGCTGATCTCCATAATATAGTCTTGACTAACTTTCTCCGGCCAGCCAGCCTTCCCTCGCTGACTGCGGGAGAAAGGGCATGAGCTGGAGCAACTGGTCGGGTAGCGTCACCGCGCCCGCGCAAATCGCCCGCCCGCACAGCGAGGACGAACTCGTCGCCCTCATCCGCAGCGCGCACAAGCTGCGCGTCACCGGTGCCGGGCACAGTTTCATGCCGCTTTGCGAATCGGACGAACTGATCGTCAGCCTCGATGATCTGGCGGGCGACCTGCAAATCGCCGCCGACCGTCAGTCCGCGCGCATTCCCGCGGGCTGGAGCATCCGCCGCCTGACCTCGGCGTTGTGGGACGAGGGGTTGGCGCTCGCCAATCAGGGCGACGTCAATCCGCAGTCCCTCGCGGGCGCAATGGCGACCGGGACGCATGGCACCGGGGTCGATCTCGGCTCGCTCGCAACTTTTGCGCGCGGTTTCCGCCTGATCGGCGCCGATGGCGAGGTCCACTGGTGCGATGCGACGACCAACGCCGATTTGTATCAGGCGCAGCGGCTGTCGCTTGGCCTGTTCGGGGTGGCGACCGAAATCGACGTCGCGGTCGTCCCCGCGTTTCACCTCGCCGAACGTATCGAAAAGCGCCGTTGGGCCGAAATCCGCGAGCGCTATGACGAGCTCACGCAGCAGCACCGCCACGTCGAATTCTGGTTCTTTCCGCACAGCGACGATGTGATCCTGAAAACCCTCGACCTGTGCGATCCGTGTGACCCCCCGCCGAGCACGACCGATATGGAGGAGGCCAGTTTTCGCCGCATCCTCAACATTTCGGCGCGGCTCCCTTTCCTCACTCCGTCGCTGCAGCGATTGATCATGAAAAGCGGTATTTCGGGCCGCCGCCGCGGTCCTGCGCACAGTATCTTTCCGTCCGACCGCACGATCCGGTTCGAAGAGATGGAATATGAAATGCCGCGCGCGGTCGGGCTCGACACTCTTGCCGAGATTGTTGGCTGGATCCGCCGCAAGCGCCTACCCGTCACCTTCCCGTTCGAGTTTCGCACCGTCGCTGCCGACGACATCTGGATGAGCCCGATGAACGCCGGACCCGTCGCCGCGATTTCGATGCATCAATATGCCAAGATGCCCTGGCGCAATCTGTTCGCCGAGGCCGAGACGATTTTTCGCACCCATGGCGGGCGGCCGCACTGGGCCAAGCGTCACACGCTCACGCACGCCGATGTCGCGGCGCTCTATCCGATGGCAGGGCGCTACAATGCCGTCCGCCGCGCCGCCGATCCGGGCGACAAATTCCTCAACCCGCATCTCGAAAGCCTGTTCGCATGACCACCGACCGCGACCTTCACGCACATCTGATCGGCCAGCAAGGCTCGCGCGCCGACCTCAATACGCCGGTGCTCGTGCTGGATGTCGAAGTGCTCGACCGCAATATCGCGGCGATGGCAGCGTTGATTGCCGCAAAAGGCATCGCGCTGCGTCCACACGCCAAGACGCACAAGAGTGTAGACATCGCGCTGCGCCAGATCGCGGCCGGAGCGGTTGGGGTGTGCTGCGCCAAGATTGGCGAAGCCGAGGCGCTAAATGAAGGCGGCGTGACGGGCATCCTGATCACGTCGCCCGTCGCGGCGCAGCGCGCGATCGAGCGGCTTGCAGCGCTGGCAGGTGAAGCCGAAGGGTTGATGGCCGTCATCGATCACCCCGATGTCGCGGCGCGCATCGATGCCGCGCTGGGCGCCGCAAACGCGCGGCTCGACGTCATCATCGACATCGACCCCGGCATCGCACGCACCGGCGTCGCGTCGGCCGAGGCCGCGGTCGCGCTCGCGAAGGTCATTTCGGCGTCGCCGAACCTTGAATATCGCGGAGTCCAATTTTACTGCGGGTCGCAGCAGCATATCGAAAGCTATGCCGACCGCCGCGCCGCGATTGTCGAGCGCACCGTCTATCTTCAAAGCGTCATCGCGGCGCTGGCCGACGCGGGTTTCGCGCCCGCAATCGTCACCGGGTCGGGCACCGGCACCCACCGCATCGACCTCGACCTCGGCGTCTTCACCGAATTGCAGGCGGGCAGCTATGTTTTCATGGACAAACAATATCTCGATTGTGACCTGACTGGCGACGGCGGCGAACAGCCATTCGAGGTCTCGCTTTGCGTTGACGCGCGCGTCGTCAGCGCCAACCATGACGGCCTCGTCACCATCGACGCGGGCTATAAATCGCTGTCGACCGACGGCGGCGTCGCGGTGGTCCAGCGCGGCGCGCCCGAGACGGCCTTTTTCGCCTTCATGGGCGACGAGCATGCGGCGTTGTTCGCGGCCGGCATCGGTGCACAGCTCGGCCCGGGCGATCCGGTCAGCCTCACCGTGCCGCACTGCGACCCGACGGTGAATCTCTACGACAGCTATCATGTGGTTCAGGACGATACGCTGACCGACATCTGGCCAGTCAGCGCGCGCGGCCGGGCGCGATGATCGCGGCGGGCCGCGCGCTTGCTGTCAAGCGCCCGCCGCAACAGGATCGCGCGCACCAGACCCGCGGCCGCCTGCTAGATGTCGCGGGCGAATTGCTCGCCGAGGTCGGTATCGAGCGGATTTCGACCAATATGATCGCCGCGCGTGCCGGGCTGACTCCGCCCGCGCTCTACCGCTATTTCGGCGATAAATATGCGGTGATCGAGGCGCTGGGGCGGCGCCTGATGGACCGGCAGAACGCCGTGCTCGAGGCCTGGCTGGTCCGGCACGCGTCCGTCGGGATCGCGGCGATGGCCGACCATATCGGCAATTTGCTGACCCAAAACGCCGCAGTCACGCGCGCCGAACCCGGCGCCGTGTGGATATTGCGCGCGCTCCACGCCTCACCGCAGCTCGTCCATGTCCGGCTCGAATCGCACCGCCATGTGACCGACCGGCTAACCGATGCCTGCGCGCTCTATCTGGCGGGGATCGACCGCGAAAAGCTATGGTCGCGGCTGCGGCTTGCTGTCGAGCTTGGCTTTGCAACAGACGAAATGCTGTACGAGGAAGATCGCATTTCGGCGGAAGCCGCGCTGGCCGATGTTGCCGCAATGCTACGCTTTACCATGCTCGACCTGGCCAGTCTCCGTTCCGCTTGCGGGGGGGGGGTAAGGGAGGGCATGTCGCGGAGCAAGCGGCAGGAAACAAGCCTTTCCCCGACCCCTCCCGCAAGCGGGAGGGGAGTAGAATAGCGCCCCGCCGCAACCATGCTTCCCTTTCGGCGATCCACGCTTTAGAGGCAGGCGTCATGGTCGCCGACAGTCCGCCCGATTTCCGCCTGCGCCTGCGCCGCGACAGCAACGCCGTCATCGCCTGGCTGCGCGATATGTGGACGCGGCGCTGGTTCCGCTGGCTGGGCTATCTGGCGCTGTCGGGCGTGCTGGGGCTGATCCTGATCTGGGCTATCTTCGCGCGCGACCTGCCGTCGGTCGACCAGCTGCGCGATTATGAACCGCCATTGCCGACGATGGTCCGCGACGGTGAGGGCAAGCCGGTCCACAGCTACGCGCGCGAACGCCGCGTCCAGCTGGACTATAGTGAATATCCGCAGCTTCTGGTGCGCTCGTTCCTGGCCGCCGAAGACAAGACGTTCTTCAGCCACGGCGGCATCGATTATCCGGGTATCGCCTCGGCGATCATCACCAATCTGTCGAGCAGCGGCCGTCCTGTCGGCGCCTCGACGATCACCCAGCAGGTCGCCAAGAATCTGCTGCTGACCAACGAGCTCAGCTATCGCCGCAAGGTGCGCGAGGCGATTCTGGCGATGCGGATCGAGGATGCGCTGACCAAGGAACAGATCCTCGAGCTGTATCTCAACGAAATCCCGCTCGGCCGCCGTGCGTTTGGTGTGCAGGCGGCGAGCCGCGCCTATTTCGACAAGGACGTCGACCAGCTCCAGCTCCACGAAATGGCGTTTCTTGCTATCCTGCCCAAGGCGCCCGAAAAATATGGCCGGACGCGCAACGAGGCGGAGGCGTTGGCGCGGCGCAATTTTGTCCTCGGGTCGATGGAGGATAATGGCTGGATCACCGCTGCGCAGCGCGACGCCGCGCGCGCCATGCCGCTGGGCCTGACTAACAGTGGCAACACTGCGATCGCTCAGGTCGGCGGCTATTATATGGAAGAGGTGCGGCGCCAGCTGATCGCCCAGTTCGGCGAAACCGCCGACGACGGCCCGCTCAGCGTCTATGCCGGCGGGCTGTGGGTTCGCACCCCCTATGACGGCAAGATGCAGACCGCGGCGACGATGGCGCTGCGCAAGGGGCTCCAGCGCTACGATGCGGGAAAGGGTTGGTCGGGACCGATCGCGACGATCGAGGCCGACGATCAGTGGCAGAGCCGCCTCGCGTCAAGCTTTATCGGAATCGATTACGACAATTGGCGCGTCGCCGCGGTGCTCTCGAAATCCACCGGCGCGGCACAGATCGGCTTTGCCAATGGTGACACCGGGACGCTGCCCGCCAGCGCTGCGACGATGGGTTATCGCAAGGCCGGCGGCAGCGCCTTTTCGGCGATGCGCCCCGGCGACCTGATCGTCGTCAAATCGACCGGCGGCAGCAGCTATGCCTTGCGCAATATTCCCGAAGTGTCGGGCGGCATGGTGGTCGAAAGCCCGCATTCGGGTCGCATTTATGCGATGCAAGGCGGCTTTGACGTGCGTCTTTCGCCCTTCAACCGCGCCACGCAGGCACAGCGCCAGCCGGGATCGACGATCAAGCCTTTTGTTTACGCCGCGGCACTCGACAATGGCTTGACCCCCGCGTCGATGATCGTCGACGGGCCATTCTGCGTCTATCAGGGCGCGGCGCTGGGCAACAAATGCTTCCGCAACTTCGGCAATTCGGGGGGCAGCGGAGAACATACGATGCGCTGGGGGCTCGAACAGTCGCGTAACCTGATGACGGTCCGCGCGGCGAGCCAGGTCGGCATGGAGCCGGTCGTCGAAACGATCGCAGCGATGGGCATCGGTAAGCACGAACCCTACCTCTCGACCGCGCTAGGCGCCGGATCGACGACCGTGGAAAAGATCACCAACGCCTATGCCATGCTCGCCAACCACGGCCGCGAGCTGAAACCGCGGGTGATCGACTATGCGCAGGACCGCCGCGGCAAGGTGATCTTTCCCGCCAATTGGAAACCCTGCGATGGCTGCAACAAAAAGGATTGGGACGGGCGCCCGATGCCGCGCTTTGCCAAATCGGGCAAGCAGCTGATGGACCCGATGACCGCCTATCAGGTCGTCCACATGCTCGAAGGCGTCGTCCAGCGCGGCACCGCGGTGCGGCTGCGCGACCTCAATGTGCCGCTGTTCGGCAAGACCGGCACGACCACGGGGCCGAACGATGTGTGGTTCGTCGGCGGCACCCCCGATGTGATCGCTGGCATGTATATCGGATTCGACCAGCCGCGTAGCATGGGCGGCTATGCGCAGGGTAGCAGCTATGCGGCGCCGATTTTCAAAGATTTCGCGCTCGCCGCGCTTGCCGACCGCCAACCGATCCCCTTTGCGGCGCCAAAGGGGGTGCGGATGGTGCGCATCGACCGCCGGTCGGGCCGCCGCGTCTATGGCAGCTGGCCGGGGACCGACCCCAAGGCGTCGATCATCTGGGAAGCGTTCAAGCCTGAAAGCGAACCGCGCCGCACGATCCGCGAAGAGGAAATCCAGCCTGTAAAAACGCCGCGTCGCCAGGACGCGCCGGTAGAGCAGGGTAATGGCCGCCGCAGCGATAGCGATTTTCTGGAGGATCGCGGCGGCATCATCTGACCCGGCGTGCATGCTTCCCCTGCGGCCGCAGACGCCGTAAGGGCGGGTTCAACATATTTCAGGAGCAAGGACATGCGCGCCGAAGCGCAGGATCATATCGACAAGATTGGCGCCGCGCTGGCGCTGCTGCGGCGCTTCCTCGACTGGGACCGCGCGGTGCGGCGGCTCGACGAGCTCAATGCCAAGGTTGAGGATCCGACCCTGTGGGACAGCCCCAAGGCGGCGCAGGAAGTGATGCGCGAGCGGCAGCGGCTGGACGCGGCGATCGCCGCAACGCGCTCGATCGAAACTGAATGCGCCGACACCGCCGAACTGATCGAACTCGCCGAAATGGAAGGCGACGAGGCGATGGTCGACGAGGCGGTGGCCTCGCTGGCAATGCTTGCGGCGCGCGCCGAGGAAGACAAGATTCGAGCGTTGCTCGCGGGCGAAGCCGACGCCAACGACGCCTATATCGAAGTCCACGCCGGCGCCGGCGGCACCGAAAGCCAGGACTGGGCCGAAATGCTCCAGCGCATGTACAGCCGCTGGGCGGAAAAGCGCGGGTTCAAGGTCGAGCTGGTCGAATATCAGGCGGGCGAACAGGCGGGGATCAAATCGGCGACGATGCTGGTCAAGGGCGAGAATGCCTATGGCTATGCCAAGACCGAAAGCGGCGTCCACCGCTTGGTTCGGATCTCGCCCTACGACAGCTCGGCGCGCCGTCACACCAGCTTTTCCAGCGTCTGGGTCTATCCGGTGATCGACGACAATATCGACATCGAGATCAACGAAGGCGACCTCAAGATTGACACCTACCGTGCCTCTGGCGCGGGCGGCCAGCACGTCAACACGACCGATTCGGCGGTGCGTATCACCCACATTCCGACCGGCATCGTTGTCGCCAGCCAGAATGACCGGTCGCAGCACAAGAATCGCGCGACCGCGATGGGCATGCTGAAGGCACGCATGTACGAGGC